>JAJYGR010000267.1:0-5760 GCA_021790655.1 Acidobacteriota bacterium
ACGCGGCCAGGATGGGGCACCCGAATGGATGCCTTAGCGCCGGACCAATAATACCTTTCATCTACGGAAGTCATCTGTGTATCGCAATTATCGGCAATCTCTGTTTGAGCATCTTCGCGCAGTCCTGGGCGAAAAGTTTCAGGTGGAACTCCCTCGCCTGACCGTGGAGGAACCGCCCAAAGTGGAGATGGGCGACTACGCCCTGCCCATTGCATTTGAGCTGGCGCGAACCCTGCGCAAGGCCCCATGCAAAATTGCGAACGAACTGGTCGCAGCTATCGGCAGCGTGCCGGGATTTACTGGCTTTAAGGTCGCTGGCGCAGGCTACATCAATTGCCGCCTGGATCGAAATGAGGCCGCCCACCAACTGGCAGCGCGAGTTGAACGCCTGCCGCAAGGGATCGACTTCATTCTGGTCGAGCACACCAGCATCAATCCCAACAAGGCAGCGCACATCGGGCATCTACGCAACGCCATCCTAGGCGATACGCTGGTGCGCATGTTGCGCGCCGCGAATTACCAGGTTGGCGTGGAGAATTACATCGACAACACCGGCGTGCAGGTGGCGGACGTTGTAGTCGCGCTGGCGCATTTGCAGCAAATGAATCTGGCAGGCGTAGAGCGCTGGATGCGCGAACTGGCGGCGCGGAAGGAACGCATCGACTACGCCTGCTGGGACCTTTACGCCAATGTCTCGCAGTGGTACGAAGCTGAGGAAAGCGAAAAGCAGGCGCGCAAACAGGTTCGCCTGGACACGCTGCACGCGCTCGAAGTCGGCGGCAACGAAACCGCGGCAATAGCCGAACGAGTGTCCACAGCGATCCTGCGGCGGCATCTGGAGACCATGCTGCGGCTTGGCATCGAATACGAATTTCTACCGCGTGAAAGCGAAATTCTCCACCTGCATTTTTGGGACGCGGCCTTTGCCCTATTGAAGCAAACCGGCGTCTTATATCCGGAGACCGAAGGCAAAAATGCTGGATGCTGGGTGATGCGCCGCGCTGGGACTGCCGGTGCCGACGGCGAGTCGCCTGGGCGACCCGATGAAGAAGCCAAGGTGATCGTCCGCTCCAACGGCACGGTGACGTATGTCGGCAAGGACATCGCTTACCATCTCTGGAAGTTCAACAAGCTCGGCCTGGACTTTGGCAAGCGGGTATTTCGTATTTACGGCACGCCACCTAACGAGCGCATCTGCTGGATTTCCTGCGAACCGAACCTAAACGATCCTACCGTAGAGCCTTCATACTTTGGCAAAGCCGACGCGATTTACAACGTCATCGACTCGCGCCAGGCCGATCCGCAGAACAATGTGATTGAAGCCTTGCGCGGCATGGGATTTGCGCATGAGGCCGACAACTACCATCATTTTTCCTATGAAATGGTCGCGCTGACGCCGCGCTCCGCCATGGAACTGGGCTATCTGGTTTCCGACGAGGACCAGAAGCGCGCCTACATTGAAGTCTCCGGACGTAAGGGCTTTGGAGTTAAGGCGGACGACTTGATCGACAAGCTCATCCGGGCGGCAAAAGCCGAAGTGGACGCGAGGCATTCCGAACGTGGCGAGGATGACCGCCAAAGCATAGCCCGCAAGATTGCCGTGGGCGCGCTCCGCTACTACATGCTGCGCTACACGCGCAATACCGTGATCGCATTCGATTTTCAGGACGCGCTCAGCTTTGAAGGCGAGACTGGCCCTTACGTGCAATACGCCATCGTGCGGGCGGCCAACATCTTTCGAAAAGCTGGCGTCACGCCGGAAGAAGCGTTACAACAATTCGAGTCTATCGATGCTTCGCCGTATTTTTCTGGGGCAGATGGCGACAGTCTTTGGGAACTTTGGCTGCTGGCGTCAAAGTCCGTGCATGTCCTTGAACGCTGCATTCAGAGCACCGAACCGGCGTATATGGCGAAATACGCGTTCCAACTGGCGCAGCAATTCAGCAATTTTTATCATCGCCACCACATATTGACGGAAGCCGATCCAGTGCGGAAGACACTACTGCTTGCGACTGCCGCAATCACACAGCGGGAACTGATCCGCGCACTCGCCTGGATGGGCATGGAAGCGCCGGACGTGATGTAACAGCTATAGATATTTTTAGATCACTTCTCCATTGGAGCAGATCGAGTCCTGGACGCGGGCAATTGCTCGATTTTTCCAGTTTGAGAGCACGTCGAGCGCAGCGCAAAGACCTGTGGCGCATATTGCTTTTCAATGCCCCCCTTTGTAGGCGGCTCCTGGCCAACAGGAGCATACGTTTTCAGCATGAAGCACTCCGGGGTAGCCCCCTTCGCTTTCATTCGCTTCATCTGATCGTCAAGCTTGAGTTTCATCTGGTCGCAAAGTTTTTGCTGCGCAGACGCTTTGCCCGAGGGAGCTTTGCAAAAGGTGGCGTTGGGGACCGTTGCGCGGCCCACAAAATCCCCAGGCGACGGTCTCGACAAGGCTGCCGCAGACAGCGATAAAACAGTGAAAGAAATGATAGGAACGAGCGAGCGCATACCCAACCCCCTTCGTTGACAGCCTCATAATAAGCCCAGGAAATCGATCCCGGCAAGCTGGTTTCCGACCCGCCGTTCCTACTAATTTTTTCCTATAGCCCTACTCGACTCAGGCTTGCTTTGCGTAGCTCCGCACCCACTCCACAATACTGCGCACGGCCACGCCGGACGGCCCTTTGGCGATCCATGGCTTCTGCTCTTCCATCCAGGCAACGCCTGCGATGTCGAGGTGAATCCATGGCGTGTCATCGACAAATTCCTTCAGGAACATGGCTGCCGTAATCGCGCCACCCCAGCGGCTGTTGCCGGTGTTGGTGATATCTCCAATGTGGGAGACGATCATGTCGCGATATTCGTCTTCCACCGGCAGACGCCAGAACTTTTCGCCGGAAATTTCCAGCGCCTTCTGGAAATGCTCATAAGTCGCATCATCGTTCGAGAACACGCCGGCATTCACCATGCCGAGCGCCACCACGCAGGCACCGGTCAGCGTCGCCGCATCGATCAAATGCGTTGCACCAAGCTGCTTTGCGTAGTGCAGACCGTCGGCCAGCACCATACGGCCTTCGGCGTCTGTGTTCAACACCTCAATTGCCTTGCCGGACATCGCGGTGACGACATCGCCGGGCTTGTATGCCTTGCCGGAGGGCATATTTTCCGCCGCGCACACAATCCCGATGACTCTCACGTCAGGCTTCAACTGTGCAATCGCCCGCATCGCGCCGAGCATGGCCGCGCCGCCCGCCATGTCATATTTCATCTTTTCCATGCCGTCGGCTGGCTTGATGGAGATGCCGCCCGTATCGAACGTAATTCCCTTGCCTACCAATGCGAGTACCGGACCATCCTTTTTTGCGCTGGGCGGCTCATAGCGCATCACGATCAGCGCAGGCGGCTCGTCGGAGCCCTGGGCCACGGCCCAGAACGCGCCCATCTTCAGTTCTTTGATTTTCTCCGTGCTGTGGACTTCGCACTGTAACCCCTGCTCTTTGCACATCGCGGCGGTGCGCTCGCCCATGACAGTCGGCGTCATGACATTACCCGGCTCGTTCACCAAAGCACGGGTAAAATTCTGCGAGTCGCCGAGAATGCCCCCTTCGCGAAATGCAGCCTCCACGGACTTCTTGTCCGCAGCGGTCGGAGCGACTACCGTGAACTGTTCGATGGAGCGGTCTTTGCGATCGGAGCGATAGGTGTCCGGATCGAAGTCGCCGACGAAGGCACCCTCGACCGCCGCACGGGCTGCGGCTGGCAGGGACACGGCCTCAAGCTCGGGTAGGATCAACGTCACCTGGCGAATGCCGCGTGGCTTGGCGAAGCGAACAGCGGCCCCGGCTGCCTTGCGGATTTCCTGAACCGATACTTTAGATAATTTTCCTAATCCTATAATTAGAAGTCTTTTAGATTCCAATTCTCGCGGAGAATGCAGGAGCAGCGCTTCACAGACACTGGCATTGAATTCCCCGCTGGTCAGCACTGGTTTGTCCGCGCCGACAATGGCGGAATCCTTCGTCAGCAGCACTGGCTGGGCGGAAGCGTCTTTATCTTTGGAAGAAGTGGATGCATCCGCTGCGAGAACAACCATCAATTCCGTAGCAATGGAGGGAGCAGATTCGAATTTAAGTTCCGTTTTCATTGTGATAGTAAGATTTCCTTTCAAAACTCAATAAGATGTATTCGCGAAAAGTCCGGTAATTGCTGCTATGCATTGCGCCGCTTGCTGGCAGCGATGGCGGCGCGGGCGTCCCGATCATCTTCCCGGCGACGCTCGGTTTCCCGTTTGTCCCAGGTCTGTTTGCCTTTTGCGACGGCAATTTCGCACTTTACACGGCCATTGCGGAAGTACAGTCGAGTCGGAATCAGCGTAAGGCCCTTCTGTTGGACCTTCCCCAGCAGCTTGCGAACTTCCTCACTGTGGAGCAGAAGTTTGCGAGTGCGGACAGCGTCATGGTTGGTATAGCTGCCATGGGAGTACGGGCCGATATGCAGGTTCAGCAGAAACGCTTCTCCATCTTTCACCAGCCCATAGGCATCGCGCAAATTTGCTTTGCCTTCGCGAATGGACTTGACTTCCGTTCCGCGCAAGGCCATGCCAGCTTCAAATCTGTCCAGCAAAAAATAGTTATGCGCTGCCAGGCGATTGACGGCTGCGTCACGTTCCCCAGAAGCGACAGGATCACGCGGCTTCGGTTTTTTAGGCGGATTCGGAGTCAGACTGGTCGGTGCGCGGGACATGGCTGGCACTTGGAAACTGAACGCTGGAATTTTCGACGTCAAAGCCCCATGCTAGCACGTGGATGGCTGGTGGCGCGCATCGCGCATGCACCCCGGAATGCGGTTAGGAGCATCCAATGCGATGATATACTCAGCATACAATCCGGAGCTCTCACAACAGCGTAATATACGTAATATAGTTGATTTCCAAGGGTTGTAAACAGCGTGCCGGGATGTGTCGGATTCATGCCTTTTTCCCGTAATTTATCTCTCGATCTTTCTTCTTCAAATCCTGTCGGCGCACCTGCGCGCGTGCAAACGTCTACAGACAGGTGTTTGCTTAAACTTCGTCGGCCAGGAATTTTTGGCTGGCTTGGCCTGTTGCTGCTTTCCATGGCAACCCAGGGAGCGCTTTGCCCGCTGCATGCTGAATCCGCCCATGGATATTACAAAGACGGAAAGAAAGCGGAGATCCGCGAAGATTACATCACCGCCTATCAGGATTACAGGAAAGCCTGGCAGAAGAAACCTTCGGACATGAGTTACAAGGAGGCCTACGAGCGACTCCGCTATCTGGCCGCCTCTCAATACATCGATATGGGTCACAAGCTGCGCGATCAAGGTCAACTGAACGATGCGTTGACGGATTTTTTGCGCGCCCTTGCCATCGATCCCAGTTATGAGGCCGCGCAGCAGGAGGTCCAGCGGACGCGTGCCCTGATCAATGGCAATACTGCAGCACCGCCACCGAGCGCCAACGAGGCCTCAGTCACTTCCGAGCAGGCTCAGCAGGAATTGAATCAACTCGGTGGCCCTCTGCATCTGAAGCCGCTTTCGGACGAGCCAATCACCATCCACATGGTGGCAGACACAAAGGTGGTATATCAGACCATCGGCAAAATCGCGGGTATAAACATCCTATTCGACCCGGACTACACCTCCAAACGCATTCCGATCGATTTGAATCGGGTGACCCTCTACGACGCTTTGCGCAGCGTCGCTTTTGTTTCCCAGACATTCTGGCGTCCCGTTACAGCAGAC
>JAJYGR010000267.1:5770-7883 GCA_021790655.1 Acidobacteriota bacterium
GCCAAAAGCGTACAGAGCTAGAGGAGCAGGCGGTCCAGACTTTTTATCTGGGAAACGTCACGGCGGCGAACGATCTGAACGAAATATTGAATGCCGTGCGCAACCTGATGGACACCACCGTCAAGATGCAGGCGGTCCCCAGCCAAAGCGCCATTGTCATGCGCGGAACGCCCGACCAACTATTATTGGCGCAGAAGATCATCGACGATCTCGATAAGACGAAACCCGAAGTCGTCGTAGACATTGCGGTGATGGAGGTGAATACCGATCTGTTGCGCAATATCGGCCTGCAATTGCCAGGCTCTATTGGCGTGCAGCTCCAAACTTCCACCTCTGTGGCGAATTCCACGGCCGCATCATCCATAACAAATCCAACGACAGGCGTTACCGGCACGACTGGATCGGGTCTTTCCTTGAACGACCTGGGCAATCTGAATGCAACCAATTTTGGCATCACTATCAGCCCAGCCACGTTGAACCTTTTGCTCACAGATTCGGACACACGCGTACTTCAAAATCCGCAGATCCGCGCAGTGGATGGAGAGAAAGCATCGCTGAAGATCGGAGAGAAAATCCCGATCGCTACCGGATCGTTTTCTCCGGGCGCAGGAATTGCCGCGGCGGGCATCAGTCCTCTTGTCAGCACCCAGTTTTCTTTCATTGATGTCGGTGTCAACATCGAAATGCAGCCGACGATCCACTACGATGGCGACGTTTCCATGAAGATCCATATCGTTGTTTCCAACGTCGTCAACTACACCAACCTGGGGGGCATTGAACAGCCTATTATCGGCCAGCAGGACCTGCAACAGAATGTCCGAATGAAAGAAGGCTCGGACAATTTACTCGGCGGCATCATGGAACACAGCAAAAGCCTTACTGTCGGTGGAACTCCTGGACTGGGCGAAATTCCGCTGTTGAAGTACCTGTTCAGCTCGCAGCAGACAGAGACCGTCAACGACGAAATCGTATTTTTATTGATTCCGCATCTGGTTCGACGTATCGATCTGAGCCCACTGAACCTGCGCACTGTGGACACAGGGACAGGCACCAATGTCAGTCTGCGGATGAATCCCACAGTCCCGCTGCCAGTGTCTTCCGCCATCATCCAGCGAAACGGAGAGATTCCGCTGGCCATTCCGCGAAATGCCTCCGCAAACACTGCTGCAGACGCAGCCGGACAGGCGATCACCCAGCTTGCACAGAATGCGGCAAATAGAGGCGGATCCGCCGCGATCTCTGGGACATCTCCACTCGAGCTTTCCTTTTCTCCGCAACAGAGCACACAAAAGGTGGGCAACACGTTCCAGATGAAAGTGGACCTGACGGGCGGAAAAGACGTCTTTTCCGTACCGATGGAGGTCCATTACGATCCGCAACTGCTGAACTTGATCAACGTGGACGCGGGTACACTTTTAGCGAAAGACGGCCAGACAATCGGTCTGGTCCATCGGGATGATGGCAATGGAAATGTAATCATCAGCGCTTCACGTCCGCCAGGAGTAACTGGAGTTTCGGGCAACGGAGATGTTTGCACCTTCACCTTCCAGGCGAAGGCTGCCGGTAATGCGAGTGTGCAGATCGTCCAGTCGGCAGCACGCAACAGCGCGCAGACAATCCTGCCGATCCTCGCAGGCTCCCCCGCCGTGGTGCATGTGCAATAAAGCAAGCACGTGCAGTAACCTGAGAAAGTCAGGAGCGCTTGGCAATGAAACACGTTCGAATGGAGTGTGCGCGTCGGCAACGCCATCAGCAAGGTCTTACGCTGGTGGAGCTGATCGTCACGATCGCAATTCTCTCCATCCTGGCCTCCGTTGCCTATCCCATTGCACGTTTCCAGATACAACGGGAAAAAGAACAAGTGCTCCGGCACGATCTATGGGAAATGCGAAGCGCCATCGATAAATATAAAGATGCCGCCGACCGCGGGGCCATTGCCGGTCTGTCCGTTGACGCCTTCGGCTATCCACCAGACCTGGACACACTAGTCAATGGCGTGGACATTCAAGGACATAAAGTAAAATTTCTGCGAGCGATCCCTGTGGATCCGATGACGGGCAAACAGGACTGGGTGCTGCGCTCCATGCAGGACGATCCTGACAGCGACTCCTGG
>JAJYGR010000280.1 GCA_021790655.1 Acidobacteriota bacterium
GTTCGACGAAATGATGGATGTCTTCTGCATCTGGATGGTTTGCCATGGGATGACTGCGGGCAGCCCCACGAAAAAGATCGGGAGGCTCCGCTGCTTCAAAATGCGCGAGGATATTTTCGAGTCCGCCGCGAATCGATGCCACTTCGTCGGAGGTCAACACGCCAAGCTTGGCGAGCGCCAGCGCGTGCGCCTTGCTGGCGGCCACTTCGTAGGGAAGCAGACGCCAGTCGAAGCGCAGCGAACGTTGCCAGCCATCGAAGGCGGCGTCGAGCGGCTCGCGAAATCTGCCTGACCACATCTTCACTTGATGGTCTCCTGGTGCTGCTTCTTCAGGTGGACCAAAGTGCGCGCGGGCAGTCCGAGAATACGGATGAAACCCGCCGCATCTTTCTGGTCGTAGCTGGCGCCCATGGTAAAGGACGAAAGCTCCGGAGAATAGAGAGCAAACTCACTTTGTCGTCCGGCGATGCTCAGATTGCCCTTATATAGCGCGAGCTTTACAGTCCCGGTCACGTTCTGCTGCGTTGTTTCCACAAAGGCATCTAGCGCTTCGCGCAGCGGCGTGAACCACAGGCCGTAATAGACCAGTTCGGCATACTTCAGCGCGACCTGCTGCTTGTAGTGTTTTACTTCGCGCTCCAGCGTCATCGCTTCCAACTCGCGATGCGCGGTCATAATCAGCGTGCCGCCGGGCGTCTCGTAAATGCCTCGGCTCTTGATGCCGACAAAACGGTTCTCCACCAGATCGATGCGGCCTACACCGTTGCGCGCGCCGATTTCATTCAGCAGTTCGACTAACTGCACCGGGTCGAGGCGCATTCCGTTGACGGAAACAGGCGTGCCTTTGTCGAAGCCGATCTCCACGGTCTCCGTGCGGTCTGGAGCTTCCTGTGGCGAGCGTGTCCAGGTCCAGGTGCTGTCGAGCGGAGCATTGTTGGCGTCCTCCAACTCGCCGCCTTCATGGCTGATGTGCCACAGGTTGCGGTCGCGCGAATGGATCTTTTCACGGCTCGCTGCAACGGGTATGCCATGCGCTTCGGCGTAGTCAAGGCAGTCCTCACGCGACTTCAGGTCCCACTCGCGCCAGGGAGCGAGAATCGTCAACTCCGGCGCAATTGCCTGATAGGCGTGCTCGAAGCGGACCTGGTCGTTACCCTTTCCGGTGCATCCATGCGCGACCGCTTCCGCACCTTCGGCAAGCGCCACCTCGACCTGATGTTTCGCAATGATGGGGCGCGCCATCGATGTGCCGAGCAGATATTTGTCCTCATACACTGCGCCTGCGCGCACGGTTGGAAATACGTAATGGGTAAGAAATTCTTCGCGCAGATCCAGCACCACGGCCTTCTTTGCGCCGGTCGCATACGCCTTGGCCACCACCGCATCCAGGTCTTCACCCTGGCCAACATCGGCGATCATTGCGATCACGTCCATGCCGTAATTTTCATTCAGCCAGGGAATGATGATCGATGTATCCAACCCGCCGGAATATGCCAGAACAACTTTTTTTGCCATAAAAACTCCTTGATTGTGCTGCTTAATATGTGGGCAGTGTCGAACGCTTGCGCGCGCCACCGGGAAAGGGCTGGACGCCTTCGCGTCTCGGTTTTGTTGGAGAAGCGGGGCGGGAAGCATCGAGAAGCAGTAAAAGAATCGCCTTTTGCACATGCATCCGGTTTTCCGCCTGCTCGAATACGATCGACTGCGCGCTGTCGATGACTTCATCCGTTACTTCCTCTCCACGATGCGCGGGAAGGCAATGCATAAAGACCGCATGTGGAGCAGCCAGCGCCATCAGTTCGGAATTGACCTGATACGGCGCAAAAATTGTTTGGCGTACTTCGGCCTCATGCTCTTGCCCCATGCTGGTCCACGCGTCCGTGTAGATGGCATCGGCGCTGGAAACGGCAGCGAATTGGTCAGTGACGTGCGTGACAGTTCCACGTGAAACAATTTCGTCCGGACCGCTGTTTGCAGCCATTGCGTGCGCGGCAGAGAGAAATTCCGCTTTTGGCCCGTATCCTTCCGGCGACGCCAGAGTAATGTTTGCCCCCATCAAAACCGCCGCCAACAGCAGCGAGTGGGCCACGTTGTTGCCATCGCCAACGTAGGCGAGATTCAGTCCTCGCAGATCGCCGAAGTGTTCTTCAAGCGTGAAAATATCTGTCAGCGCCTGACAGGGATGCTCAATGTCACTGAGTGCGTTGATGACGGGCACGCTCGCATACTCCGCCATGCCGGTGATGGTTTCATGGGCGAATGTGCGTAGAACGATCACATCGACCCAGCGCTCCAGATTATGGGCGACATCGGCAAGCGTTTCCCGCGCGCCCAGCCGGGAGGCAGTCTGGTCGATAAAGATCGCGGAGCCTCCCAGTGTGTTGATGCCCGCCTCAAATGTTAGGCGAGTGCGCAGTGAGTCTTTTTCAAAGAACATGACCAACTGCTTGGAGTCGAGTGCATGACGGTACTGCTCTGGGTGCGCTTTCACGGCATGTGCGGTGTCCAGAATCCGCCGCGCATCCGCAGCGCTCAAATCGCGGATAGAGCACAGGTCGCGCCCAGCCAGCGTGTTTACAGGCTGAGCTTCAGCAGCGGCCAGTTTTGCGTTCCGCCCGATTGCCGACGATTGCATGGCATAGGTTTTTGTTGTCATCCTCTTGCTCCGCGCGCCGCTGCTGGAGAGGCAGCAACGGTGGTTAAGTTAGTCAGAATCTCATCGAGGGTATGGATTGTTTGCTCGATGTGCTTTTTCTCAATAATGTACGGCGGCAAAAATCGCAGGACAGTCTCGTTGGTGCGATTGATGAGAATGCGGCGTTCCATCATTTGCGTCGTAGCCTGCTTCGCTAACTCCGCATCGGCGAGTTCCACTCCCAGCATCAGACCCATGCCGCGGACGTCTACGATGCACGCGTGGCGCTGGGCAAAAGACTGCAACTGCTGTACGAAATATTTTCCCGTCTCCTGAATATGCTGGAGCAAATTGTCCCGGCGCATCGTGTCGATGACGGCAATGGCGACCGCGCAAGCCAGCGGCCCGCCACCGAAGGTGGTCCCGTGCATTCCCGGCGTGAAGGCGCGCGCGGCTTCTTCATTGCACAGCATCGCGCCAATCGGAATGCCGCCGCCCAGGGGCTTCGCCAGGGTGGTGACGTCGGGAAGGATGCCATAGTGCTGGTACGCGCACCACTCGCCGGTGCGCCCGAGGCCACACTGGATTTCGTCAGCGATAAGCAAGGCCCCTGTCTGGCTGGTAAGTTTGCGAGCCGCAGCAAAAAATTCTTTCGACACAGAATGGATGCCGCCTTCGCCCTGGACAGTCTCCAGGCAAATTGCGCAGACTTCATTGGAGAATTTTTCCTCCAGGTCGGCGATGTCGTTGAAGCGGACAAACTCCACGCCTGGGACCAACGGCTCAAATGGCTCGCGATATTTCTGTTTGTGCGTGGTCGATACGGAACCCATAGTGCGCCCGTGAAACCCATGCTCCAGCGCGAGAATCTTCGTTCCCAGTCGATGACCTTCGGACCGGCGCAGCGTGGCGTAGGCGCGCGCCAGCTTCAGCGCGGCTTCCCATGCCTCCGTGCCGCTGTTGCAAAAGAAAGCGCGGTCGAGTCCGGTCATTTCCGTCAGTCGCAGCGCGAGTTCCGCCTGCCCTTCGTGGAAAAAAAGATTGGAAACATGCAACAGCTTGCGACTTTGCTTGTCGAGAGCTTCCTGAATGGTGGGATGGCCATGGCCGAGCGCGTTGACGCCGATGCCGCTCAGCATATCGAGATAGGCCGCACCCTTCTCATCGAAAAGGTGGACGCCTTCTCCACGAACGAAACAAATGGGATTGCGCTCGTAGGTCGTTACCAGCAACCGCGCTTCCGCCGCGCGAATATCTTCAAACTTCATGCCACCATCACCTCTGTTCCTTGTGGAGTGCGCGCCGAGCAAAGGTCCGGCAGTTGGGCCGCTGCATCGGCGGGTAAAATACGGACACGCGGCACGCCGCCGAGCAACGCTTCCCGGCAGGCGTTCAACTTCGGCAACATGCCGCCGCTGACGACAGCATTGCGTGTCAATTCAGGGATCTGCTTCAGGGTCAGCCAGCGCATGACTTCGCCGTCGGCCCCGCGCACGCCAGGCACGTCGGTCAAAAACACCAGCACGTCCGCATGGCACGTCATGGCGCAGGCTGCCGCCATCTCGTCGGCATTCACGTTGTAATACTCTCCATCGAAACCGAGCGCCAGGCTGGAGATGACCGGCACAGCGTCCATTTGCCATACAGCCAGCAGCCAGCGTGGATCGGAGGCCGCAATTTCTCCGACGAATCCAAGGTCCGGCGCGGTGCGCTTTTTACGCGCGCGAAACACCAGGCCGTCGCCACCGGAGAGTCCCACGGCGGCCTGCCCATGCTTGCCGATGGCAGCGACCAACTGCTTATTCACCCGTCCTGCCAACACCATCAGCGCCGTATCGCGCGTTTCCGCATCCGTGATGCGAAGCCCCGCGACAAATTCACTTTGCTTGCCCATCTGTAGCAGCGTGCGTGTCAGCGCCGCGCCGCCTCCATGCACCACAGCGACCTGATGACCGTCGCGGACCAACTCTACAATCGCCTTGGTGCTGCCCAGCAACGTCACCGGATTCTCTAAGCTTGCACCGCCGAGTTTGACGACGAATTTCATTCCAGCCCCTCCTGCTCCGGCCAGCCGAACATCAGATTCATATTCTGCACTGCCTGGCCTGCCGCGCCTTTCAGCAGATTGTCCAGACACGCCACGACGATGAGTCGTCGCTTATCGGGGGCCAGCGCAAAACCGAGATCGCAGTAATTGGTGCGCACACAGTGTTGAATTTCGGGCAGTCTCGCGCCGAACCATCGCACCATCGGCGAGTCGGCATAGAAGTCGTGGAAGCAAGCGTCGATGGCCTCCGGTTCCGTCTGCTCGCGGAGGGTCACGTAGACCGTCGAAAAAATTCCGCGCGGAATGGGCAAGAGATGTGGGGTGAAAATAATTTCATTCGCATGGAGGTTCAATTGCTCCAGCCACTCGCCCGTGTGGCGATGGTTGAAAAGGGAATACGCCGAAAGATTGTCGGCGGCGTACATAAAGTGCGTTTTCGCGGTCGGTGTTTTGCCCGCCCCGGACACCCCGGACTTCGCGTCGCACACAATGCCGCGATCAAGGTCGATGCGCTTTTCCTGAATCAAAGGGGCCAGTGCCAGAATGACAGACGTTGCATAGCAGCCAGGATTGGCGACGAGCTGGGTCGATGCAATCTGCTGGCGATGCAACTCGGGCAGTCCATAAACAGCCTTCTGTTGCGTGACATTGGCGACATCTGGATCGGCATCCTCAAAACTGTACACGGCACGATTTTCAGCGTGTTCCAAACGCCACGCCCCGCTCAGGTCGATGACGCGCACGCTGTGTTCCAGCAGTTGAGGCACCCATGCTCGCGACTGTTCGTGCGGCGTCGCTAAAAACACGACATCGACTCCCCGTTCGCTTAGGGCTTTCCAGTGAAAAGGTTCGATCATCAGGTTCTTCGAGCCGTTCGCATCGGCGAGTTGCGGATGCAGGTCGGTCAACGGAGTGGACGCGTCATTTTCTTCTTCGGGACGGCCGAAGAAAACAGGCGCACGACCGCGAAGCAGCGGATGATGCAGCAGCAGGCGCGCCAGCTCTGCTCCGGCGTAGCCGCTGACGCCAACTACGGCGGTCTGGTGGGTGGGAAAGGTCATGGTTCGAGCAGACTTTCCAGGCGTTGACGGAGCCGACTTGCGTGTTTCTGGTCCTGGCAAATAATCAGGATGGTGTCATCGCCGGCAATCGTTCCCAATACTTCCGGCAAATGTTCATGGTCAAGCGCGGCTGCAACGGGTTGCGCGCTGCCTGTTGTCGTGCGCAATACAAGCTGGTTCATGGCCTGCCGCACGGTAAGTCCAAAATTTGCAAATACGCTGTCGAGCGAAGGTAGATCGTCGTCTTCCGCTGCACCGTTGGGCAATGCGTATCCATGTGGACCCTTATAAAGCTGGAGGTGGTGGATGTCCCGCGAGAGTGTAGCCTGCGTCACGTCAATGCCGCGCCGCAATAATTTTCGGCGCAGCTCATCCTGGTTGAGCACGGGGCCATCACTTAGCAGCGTCCGTATCGCGTTGTGACGTTCGGTCTTCATGGGGAAGTCACACTTGCATTGTTGTCCATTGCGATGTATAACAATACATGTTTATGTATAAATATACATGCGCGATTTGTCAAGCGGAGCGAGCGGGCCTCTTCGACATAGAAAAAACTGATACCCGGTATAAAAGAATTTTGTTCCCCTTTCACTTAAGCTCTGGAGATGCGTAAAGTAAATTATGGAATCCAACCGATGCAGATCGATAGACCCTCGCGTCGGCCTGTACGATGCGCGTTATGAGCACGACGCTTGCGGCACGGGCTTTGTCGCCTCGCTCCACGCCGAGCCAAGCCACAAAATCGTAGAAGACGCGTTGACCGCGCTGGGACGCCTGGCGCATCGCGGCGCTGTCGCCGCGGATGGCAAGAGCAGTGATGGCGTGGGAGTTCTGACCTCCATTCCTCGGGCGTTCCTGCTTCGCGGAACTGGCATTGTGTTGCCCGCGGAACAAGCGCTGGCAGTGGGAATGTTCTTTCTGCCGCAACAGTATCCGGATTTGGCGGCAGCGGAATTTGAGCGTGCCGCCAGCGCTGAAGGGCTGCAACTGCTGGGTTGGCGCAATGTCCCTCTGGAGACTTCCGTGCTGGGGACCAGCGCGCTGGAGAGTCTGCCAGTCATTCGCCAAGCGCTGCTGACGCAGCAAATCAATGCCATTGCTGGAGATACCGAGCACGGAAATTTCGAGCGCCGGCTTTTCCTGGCGCGCAAACAGTTTGAGCGCTGCCACACCGGCGCGTATGTGTGCTCGCTTTCGTCGAAAACCCTGGTGTACAAAGCGTTGTGCGCCGGTCGGCTGCTGGCCGAATTTTATCCTGACCTGGCGGAGGCGGACTTCACTTCGTCCTTCGCGTTGTTCCATCAGCGGTATGCGACGAACGTATTGCCATCGTGGCACCTGGCGCAGCCGTTGCGCACACTCGCGCACAATGGCGAGATCAATACCATCTGGGGCAATCGCGCGCGCATGGCGGCTCGCATGTCGATGCTGCCGCCGGAATACTATCCAGTCCTTTCGGAAAACGGATCGGACTCTACCAGCCTGGATGAGACGGTGGAGTTGCTGGCGCGCACAGGGCGCACGCTGGCGGAAGCAATTCGCATGCTGGTCCCTCCCGCCATGCAGCAGATGCAGACAGCTTTTCTTCGCTACCACGCCGACTGCACAGAGCCATGGGACGGTCCGGCTGCGCTTACCTTTGCCGATGGCAGCCTGATCGGGGCTTCCCTCGATCGCAATGGACTGCGTCCTTGCCGCTACGCGGTCACCCAGCAGGGATTGGTCGTCGTCGGTTCGGAGGCGGGGCTGGTGGATCTCGATCCGGAAGACATCGTCCAGAGCGGTCGCGTCGGTCCGGGCCAGATGATGGTCGTCGATCTGAAAGCGCATCGTCTCTACAACGACCATGAATTGCACACACTGTTCGACCGCGCCGAAGAATATTCGGAATTGCTGGAAAATGTTCCTCTGGAGCCTGTTGAGTTGCAGCCTGCCATTGCAGCCGGTTGCCTGCAGGAATTGCAGCGCAGTTTTGGCTACACGCGCGAGGACATCAAGATCGTTCTGCCGCCGATGGCCGCCGACGGCAAAGACGCCATCTGGTCCATGGGAGATGACACGCCGATTGCGCCGCTGGCGAGTACGCCGCGCTCGCT
>JAJYGR010000177.1 GCA_021790655.1 Acidobacteriota bacterium
TTCCGATCTCGATGGCTCAGGCCACTTACTCTATGCGCAGAAGCATGGCGAATTCGAAAAGATACATCAATTGGACTCTTCCTCAGTCCAGGCCTTTCTGGAGAAGTGGAAGCCTCGGCCTAGAACATCGCATCACAGTGCACAGCATAAGAAAGTACAAGCCAGTCAAAGCTCGGGAAATTAGACAGGATTTACAGATGCGTGTTCAAAAAATGAACGAGTCATTCTGAGGTCGCCGCGGCGACCGAAGAATCTAGAGGGTGATGGTTGAGCTTGCATTGCGCATATCGTCTGGATTCTTCACTTCGTCATTCGTTGCGGCGAAGCGACCTCCGTTCAGAATGACTCCCGATGCATCCGACTACATCAACAATGCAACTGCCCTAAAGTCAGCTTACGGCACCACCTGAAATTTTGCGCTCTGCGTTGCCGTAGAGTTGCCGCCGATGAAAACCTTATAATCCGCAGGCTCGACGACACGCTGACTTTTTGTGTTGATGAAGGACAGTTCGTTGAATCCGAGAAGGAACTTCACCTGTTTGGATTCCCCCGGCTGTAGGGTCACGCGCTGAAAGCCTTCCAGCTCTCGCACAGGTTCCTCGACACTCGCTCCGCGAATGCGAAGATAGAGCTGGACGATTTCCGTGCCAGCAACCGTGCCTGCGTTGCGTACGGTAGTTGTGGCTACGATGGTTGGCTGGGCGGTCCCTTGGTTGGGAGCAGACATCAGTTGCGCCACCGGCACAGACTGGGTGTTCAGCGTGACCGGTGAGTAATCGAATTCGGTATAGCTCAGGCCGTGGCCGAAGGGATACAAGGGCGAATTGGGCACATCGATGTAGCGTGAAACATATTTCTCGATGCCGTTCGCCGGTGGGTGGGAAAGGTCCACGCCCTTGGCCGGACGCCCAGTGGGAAACTGGCTGAGATACAGCGGCTCCTGACCGACGGCGCGCGGAAAACTGACCGGCAGCTTGCCGCTGGGATCGGTGTCGCCAAACAGAATGTTTGCCAGCGCCGGGCCTGCTTCGATTCCGGGATACCATGCTTCCAGGATCGCTGGAACATGTTGCGCGGCCCAGTTCAGGACCAGCGGTCTACCGCTGAAGACCACCAACACGATAGGCTTGCCAGTGGCGGCCACGGCTTCCAACAATGCCTGCTGATTGCCTGGAAGGTCGAGGTGGGCGCTAGATGAGGCTTCTCCGGTCATGGTGGGCGCGTCCTCGCCAAGAGCCATAATCACGAGATCCGCTTGTTGCGCGGCCTGTTTGGCTGCGTCAAATCCACTCTGCGATGTGGTCAGGATCTGTGTGCCTTCCGCATAGAGCAATTTGCCACCTCGGGTCTGCATCCGCTGCTCCAGCGAAGTCCGTAGCGTGATGGCATCGGCTGGATTCCCGGCAGCGCCCCACGAGCCGAGCATTTCATACTGCGAGTCTGCAAGCGGCCCGATCAGAGCGATGGTTTTTACATGCGCGGAGATCGGCAATAGCCGGGGTTGGCCAACCTTGGCTTGATTCTGTAACAACACAATGGATTCTTCCGCTGCCTTGCGCGCCAAAGCGCGTTTTTCCGGCGTGGCCTGGTAGGGCTTGGCATTCTCGTCAACATAGGGATGATCGAAAAGACCAAGCGCAAACTTTACCCGCAAAACATCTCGGACCGCGTTGTCTACAACGGATTCCGGCACGGCGTTGGTGCGCACAAGTGAGACCAGTCGCTCATGGAACGCGCCGCTCTCCATGTCCATATCCAGTCCGGCGGAAATTGACTTCTGCGCGGCGGTCGTGTTGTCCAGCGCGACGCCGTGCGCGATCAGTTCCCCCACTGCGCCCCAGTCGCTAACGACAAATCCGTCAAAGTTCCATTCTTTCCGCAGTATGTCAGTCAACGTATAAGGATCGGCGGTCGCAGGAACGCTGTTCAGGGAATTGAAAGAACTCATCACCGTGGCGGCACCTGCATCGATGGCAGCCTGATAGGGCGGTAGATAGACCTGGCGCAGCATGATGTCCGACATATCGACGGCGTTGTAGTCGCGTCCGGCGATCACGGCGCCGTAGGCTGCAAAATGTTTCACGCAGGCCGCGACAGAGTCAGGATTGCTGAGGCTGGTTCCCTGATAGCCCTGCACATAGGCGCGGGCCAGGGCCGAGCCGAGGAACGGATCTTCTCCCGAGCCTTCCACGATGCGGCCCCAGCGAGCGTCGCGCGCAATATCGACCATAGGCGAAAAGACCCAGCGGATGCCGTCCACGCTGGCCTCCTGCGCAGCCATGCGCGCGGTCGCCTGGATCAGAACAGGATCAAAGCTGGACGCCAGCCCAAGTGGGACTGGGAAGATGGTTTTATAGCCGTGGATCACATCCAGCCCGTACATCAGCGGAATGTGCAGGCGACTCTTGTCCATCGCGATGTGCTGGAACGCATTCGCTTTTTTCGGATCAGAAACGTTCAGCAGCGATCCCACTTGCCCGGCGGCGATCATCGTGTCATAACCCTCGCGCCCCGTACCAGGCCCGGTGGGGGCGCCGGAAGAGAACTGCACCAACTGACCGACCTTTTCTTCCAGGGTCATTTTGGCCAGCAGCGCGTCCACTTTTTTGTTGAGGGCCTTGTCGGTCAGCTGTGCGTTGGGTACAACGGTAGTCGAAGCGGCACTCTCGCCACTATTCCGCAGCATAGTGGTGGCATTCGACTTATGACGGTTGCGAGGCTGTGCATGGAGTGGTGGGACAGAGCTGCAAGACAGGAACAGTATCGCTGTGGCGAACGGGAGAAATCCTGCGGGAACGCGGACGGGATTCATAACGTCTTTGATGCTAGCAGATCGATTGGAACGCCGCTCCATACAACAATCTTCCATTCCATCGGTGTCCAAATTGGAACATGCAGCTATCTTTCAGTTATTCTTTTGGTTACGTATGTCGCGCTGGATCAAGCTTTCACAAAGGACCGTTCTCAATAGCCTGAATAACGACGTTCTGATGCTGGCTCGCGCCGGCGCCTATTCGGCAATGATATGCGTTTTTCCTGTCGTCCTGATCACCGCAACAATACTCGCTTTTTCTCCCGCAGCGAAGGTGGCGGAGTCGGAGTTGCGGGCGCTGTTGTATCAGATGTTTCCTCCCGACATTCCACCCATGGTCCTGGCTTACTTTCAGGAGCAGCATCGTACAGTAAGACTCGTATTTTCTTCGTGTACTGTGTTATTGCTGGCCTCTAATAGCGTAATGACCACACTGATGGAGGGCATGCGACGCGCGTATCGGCTGCCTGTGGATGCATGGAGTATATGGCGCCAGATTTGGATTGCGTTTGTCCTGACCTGTCTGTCTTTCTTTCCCCTTGCGCTGGCGTCCATTTTCGTGGTGTTCGGCCATGTAATTGAGAAGTGGATGATCCTGCAGGCTGCGCATGACATTCGGCCTTTGGTCATAATTCTTGCGCGTCTCGCCCGATGGATGTTGGCCATAGTGACCAGCGTCACAGTGCTGTCCATCATCTACCACATGGGTACACCGCGCACGCAGTCCTGGCGCAGGGTGCTGCCAGGGTCGGTGCTGGCAACGGCGCTTTGGTTCCCATCTACCCTGGCCTTTGGCTGGTACGTCACGCGCCATGCACACTATCACGAGGTGTATGGGTCTCTTGGCGCTGGCGTCGCGCTGATGGTCTGGCTTTACATTATTCTGGTCAGCGTCATGGTCGGAGCGGAGTTCAATGCCGAGGTCTATCCCAAGGGGCGGGCTTACTTGCCTGAGCGCGAGCAACGCTTGCCCTGAAAATTTACCGGGAAATTCTGGGCGGTCCGATCCTGCATTCGAGCAGTCCAGCCGTTACAATCACGTTAAGTAAATCGTTACGTGTGAATTTTACTTTTTGGAGTAGGAATGCAAACATCGCTTTCTCACACGACTTCCGCCAACGGCCAGCGCCGGGCGAAGATCGTTGCTACGATTGGACCGTCCAGCAATACTGAGCCGGTATTCCGCGACCTGGTCCGCGCTGGTCTGGATGTAGCGCGCCTGAATTTTTCGCACGGTACAAATCCGGAAAAAATCAGGCTGATCCAGATGATTCGCGAGGTGGCTGCGGAAGAGGGGAAACCAATCTGCATTCTTGGCGATCTCCAGGGCCCAAAGATTCGTACCGGCAGGCTCAGGAATCGCATTCCAGTTTCGCTCAAGACCGGCCAGCACCTGACCATTACCCCGCGCGACGTGGCCGGGACCGCTGCGGTGATTGGTACAACTTTTTCAACTCTGGCAGAAAATCTGGAAGAAGGTTCGCGCATCCTTCTCTCCGATGGCCTAATTGAACTGCGCGTCACCCGCATTCGAGGAGCGGATGTGGAATGCGACATCATCAATGGCGGCATGCTGGGCGAGCATAAGGGCATCAATCTCCCAGGTATCGCTGTTCGCGTTCCTTCGCTAACGGAAAAGGATGAAGCCGATCTGGAGTTCGCCGTTAAGAATGGCGTCGACATGGTAGCTGTTTCGTTCGTGCGCACCGCGGAAGATGTGCGATTGGTAAAACACCGCGTGGCTGCGCTGGGCGCGGAAACCTGGATCATTACGAAGCTGGAAAAACCGCAGGCCATTGAGCATCTGGAAGCCATTCTGGAAGTTGCCGATGGCGTAATGGTGGCGCGCGGCGATCTTGGCGTCGAAATGCCTCCGGAGAAAGTCCCTGCGATCCAGAAGCGGGTGATTCGCAGGGCGGCCGAACTGCGCAAACCGGTGATTACCGCGACGCAGATGCTGGAGTCCATGATTGAAAATCCGCGACCCACGCGCGCGGAGGCCAGCGATGTCGCGAACGCGATTTATGACGGCACGGATGCAGTGATGCTGTCAGCGGAAAGCGCGGCAGGGAAGTATCCGGTACACGCAGTGTCTATGATGGCAAAGATCGTCATAGAGACAGAAATGCAGATGCGAACCGAAAGCCAGCACTATCGTTACCATGTGGAGGGCGGACTGTCGATTCCAGAAACCATTTGCGAATCGATGGCGCATGCCGCAGAGGACCTCGATCTGGCCGCCATTGCAGTGTTTACAGAAACCGGAACGACTGCCCGACTGCTTTCAAAATATCATCCGGCCCCGCCCATTTTTGCGCTGAGTAGCGTGGACACGGTGATTCGCCGCATGATGCTGTTGTGGGGCGTGCATCCTGTGCAATGTCCGAAGCTGCAACATACCGACCAGATGGTCGATACCGCCGAGCGTCTATTGATCGAACAAGGCCATGTGCGCGCGAAGCAGATCCTCGGCATCGTAGCAGGCACGCGCACCAAGAGTGGGTCGACCAACTTTATGCGACTGCACATGGTGGGCGACAACGAGCACACCACTCGGAAACGCCCGGAACGCGCGGAGCCAGTTGCGGTGAAACGCAAATCTCCGAATCGGCTGACCTCTACTGGCAAGCCGATGACGAAGGCGCCAGTGGCAAACATGGCCAAGCCCGCTACGACATCCGCCAAAGCAGCCGTCAAAAAGAAGAGTACATAATTCGCGCGTGGAAAAGTAGAAGACTGGCGAAGCCTACAATTGTTCTCTGATGGGCCATATCCGTGTACTTTCCGATCAGGTCGCGAACCAGATTGCCGCTGGTGAAGTGGTGGAGCGGCCTGCATCCGTCGTAAAAGAACTGTTGGAAAATTCTCTGGATGCGGGCGCGCAGCGCATCCGCATCGACGTGGAAGCGGGGGGACGCAAGCTGATCCGCATCGCCGACGATGGCAGTGGCATGGTGCGCGACGATGCTCTGCTCGCCTTCGAGCGCCACGCCACTTCGAAGATACGTTCCAGTGACGACCTGCTGAGCCTGGCGACCCTGGGCTTTCGTGGCGAGGCGCTGCCGTCCATTGCTTCCGTCGCGCGGGTGCATCTTACGACGCGTTCCGTCGAGGAACCTATTGGCACTGAGATGGAAATTGCCGGTGGCAAAATTTTGCGTGTTGCAGACTGCGGCGTGCCGGTCGGGACCACGCTGACCATTCGCGATCTTTTCTTCAACACCCCCGCGCGCAAGAAGTTTTTGAAGTCGGAGCAGACGGAGCTGTCTCACATCGCCGCGCTGGCTACGCATTATGCCCTGGCCAATCCATCGAAGCATTTTGAACTGCACTCTGCGACGCACGCGCTGGTGGAAGCTCCGCCGGTGCTACATGCCTCGGAACGCATCTTTCAAATCTTCGGGCGCGATGTGCTGGACCAGCTATTGCCGGTCGCGGCGGAAACAAATTTCGAGCGGGCCGGTCTTCCCGAGCCGCCGCCGTGGAAGCGCGAGCCGGACTGGGAGCCGCAACCGCCAGGCGCGCTGCGGCTGCATGGATTTGCTTCGCGTCCGGAGCTACAAAAGCTAAATCGGAATTCCATTTATGTCTTCGTCAACCAACGGCTGATTCGCGACCGTCTCATTCTCCACGCGCTCACCGATGCCTACCGCAACATTCTTCCGCCTACATCGTTTCCGGTGGTGCTGCTATTTCTCGAAATGCCGCCGGAAGAAGTCGATGTGAATGTGCATCCGGCCAAGACGGAAGTCCGTTTCCGCCAGCAGTCGTTTGTCCATGATTTTGTGCGCGACGCGGTCCGCCATGCCTTGATCCAGACACGTCCTGCGGCCAGCTTTCTTAGTGCGCTGAGCCACCATGCGGTCATGACACCGTCGTTGGTGCCGGACATTTCGCCGCTGCCCGGAGCGCCGGAACCTGCCGATGACGGGGTGCGGGGTGATCATCCCAGCACGGAAACGCCCGTCTCAGAAGCGAGACGTTTGACACACCTGTTGGCCGAGGGTTCGGATGGCGCTGAGGTCATGGCGACAAGCGACGATCCCGATGCCTTCGATGTGGCGCGGTTTGAATTGCAGTCTCCCGCGTTGCCACCAACGGCGCAGGAGTTGCCTTTTCGCGCGGAGGACTTTTCTGTAACAGACGAAACTGCCGCGCCCAGCCTGCATGGGCTGGCCGACCTGCGGCCTCTGGGCCAGTTGGAAGAATCTTTCATTCTCGCGGTGAACGAAGAGGGTCTGTGGATCATCGACCAGCATGTGGCGCATGAGCGCGTGCTGTTTGAGAAGATCGTGCGCGATCGCAATGTCGAGCAGGTGCAACGCCAGCGGCTGTTGATGCCGGTGCTGATCGACCTGAAGCCGGACCAGATGCCGTTGTTTGCCGCCATTGCCGCCGAGCTGGAACGCAACGGTTTTGAAGCCGAACCCTTTGGCCCGCGCACGCTGGCCGTGAAAGCGACGCCGGTGGGCCTGGTCGGGCGGGAGCTGGAACGTACACTGATTGAGGTGCTGGAACAGACCGAGCGCGAGCAGCAGGTGGAGAACCTGGAAACCTTGCGGCTCCGCATTGCTGCCTCGATTGCGTGTCATGCTGCGATCAAAATCCATACACCGCTGGAAATGGTCAAAATGGAGTGGCTGCTCGCTGAACTGGCCAAAACCGAGCATCCAACTAGTTGTCCGCATGGGCGTCCTATCGTCCTACGGTATTCTTTAAGAGAGATACAACGCGCATTCCAGCGCATTTAGTACGGCAGCCCACAGGAAAAATCTGGATCTGGCTGCGGACCGAAACAAACTCGGAAGAAGGACATTTTTGAACGCGGACCAACTTAATTCGGCACGGCTGGCTCGTTGGAGCCAGAACGGAGAAGCACGGCTCACGCTGGAAGCAGCAGCGGAGTGGCTCAACACAATTGGCTTCTGCCCTTATTTGCCCATGGGCCTCACTGGTGCTGTACCGATTGCCA
>JAJYGR010000038.1 GCA_021790655.1 Acidobacteriota bacterium
CGCTGGCGGAAGCAATTCGCATGCTGGTCCCTCCCGCCATGCAGCAGATGCAGACAGCTTTTCTTCGCTACCACGCCGACTGTACAGAGCCATGGGACGGTCCGGCTGCGCTTACCTTTGCCGATGGCAGCCTGATCGGGGCTTCCCTCGATCGCAACGGACTGCGTCCTTGCCGCTACGCGGTCACCCAGCAGGGATTGGTCGTCGTCGGTTCGGAGGCAGGGCTGGTGGATCTCGATCCGGAAGACATCGTCCAGAGCGGTCGTGTCGGTCCGGGCCAGATGATGGTCGTCGATCTGAAAGCGCATCGCCTCTACAACGACCATGAATTGCACACACTGTTCGACCGCGCCGAAGAATATTCGGAATTGCTGGAAAATGTTTTGCTGGAGCCTGTTGAGTTGCAGCCTGCCATTGCAGCCGGTTGCCTGCAGGAATTGCAGCGCAGCTTTGGCTACACGCGCGAGGACATCAAGATCGTTCTGCCGCCGATGGCCGCCGACGGCAAAGACGCCATCTGGTCCATGGGAGATGACACGCCGATTGCGCCGCTGGCGAGCACACCGCGCTCGCTCTACGCCTACTTCCGGCAGCGCTTCGCCCAGGTCACAAACCCGCCGATCGATCCGCTGCGCGAGTCTTGTGTGTTCTCCCTGCACACGCGTCTCGGCCCGTGGCCGGACCTGCTGAATCGTCATGCGCGGCTGCCCGGCTTGGCGCTTGCGTCACCATTTCTTTCTCTGGGGCAGATGGAAGCGCTGCGGCGGCGCCAGCATCCGCTGTGCGATCGGCTGCCTTTGGCGACCCTCGAATGCACCTACCCGGCCAGCGGTTCGCTGCGAGATGCGATTGCCGCTCTCTGTCTGGAAGCGCAACATCTCATCGAGGGCGGCGCGCGAATTCTTCTATTGACAGACCGCGCAATGGCGGACCAGATGCTGCTGCTACCGATTCCCATGGCCATGGCCACTGGAGCGGTACACCACGCGCTTGTCCGTGCCGGATTGCGCACACGCGCCGGTCTTGCCGTGGAAGCTGGAGACTGCCGCGATCTGCATCACGCCGCCGTGTTGATCGGCTATGGGGCCGGCGCGGTGTGTCCATGGCTGGCGCTGGAGACGGCGCGCAGTTGGAATGGGGCCGAAGGCGAGACGCAGATGCTGCATGCCTTTGAGCTGGGTCTCGCCAAGGTGATGTCCAAGATGGGCATCTCCGTGATCGACAGCTATCGCGGCGCGCAACTGTTCGACGCCCTGGGGCTGGACAGAGAAGTGATCGAGACATGTTTCCCCGGCACCGCCTCGCCGCTGTCGGGTATTGGCTTCGATGGGATTGAGGCGATGGTGCGCGCCGCCGGTCCACCGGCTGTCCAGGAAGGCCCCGCCGCCGACCTTCCCGATCCTGGCTGGGTGCGTTACCGGAAAGATGCGGAGTCGCACGCCTGGCAGCCGCCGACAGTGAAAGCGCTGCAAATTTTTACCGGCGCGGCGCGTGGCGCCGCTGTCGCCACGCTGGAACCGGCACAGGCCTGGACGCACTTCACGGATGAAGTGCGCGGCCGCCGCTCGCTGGCCCTGCGCGATCTGCTGACCATCAACGCAGCCGCGTCTGCTTTGCCGATTGCGGAGGTGGAACCGCCGCAGCAACTGGTGCGTCGTTTTATTGCCAGCGCCATGTCGCTCGGCTCGCTTAGTCCGGAGACGCACCAGACCATCACGCTGGGAATGAACAGCATGGGCGCGCGCTCGAATTCCGGCGAAGGCGGAGAAGATCCCGACACCTACCGGGCGCTGCCGAACACTGGCGCCCCGGCCATCCGCCGCGACAACAAAATCAAGCAGGTCGCTTCCGGACGATTCGGCGTTACGGCGGAATATCTGGCGCAGGCGGACGAGCTGGAGATCAAGGTGGCGCAAGGCTCGAAGCCCGGCGAAGGCGGCCAGTTGCCTAGCCATAAGGTGACGGCATTGATTGCGCGACTGCGGCACGCGCAGCCCGGAGTGGCGCTGATTTCGCCGCCGCCGCACCACGACATCTACAGCATTGAAGATTTGGCCCAGTTGATCTACGACCTGAAGCGCGTCAATCCGCGCGCTCGCGTCGGCGTCAAGCTGGTCTCGGAGCTGGGCGTGGGGACGGTGGCCGCTGGCGTCGCCAAGGCTTACGCGGACTACGTCATCATCGCCGGACACTCAGGCGGCACCGGCGCTTCGCCGCTTTCGAGCATCAAGCACACCGGTAATCCGTGGGAGCTGGGATTGGCTGAAACGCAACAGGTATTGATGCGCAACGGTCTGCGCGGGCGTATTCGCGTGCGTGTAGATGGCGGTCTGTGTACCGCGCGCGACGTATTGATTGCGGCGCTGCTCGGCGCGGAAGAATTTGCCTTTGGTACTTCTGTGCTGGTGGCGCTGGGCTGCGACATGGCGCGGCAATGCCACCTGAACACCTGTCCGGCGGGCATCGCGACGCAGAAGCCTGAGTTGCGCGCGAAATTCCGGGGCAAGCCGGAGCACGTGGTCAAGTTCTTCGAGCAAATTGCGCTGGAGTTGCAGGCATTGCTGGCGGAATACGGTCTTCCTTCGCTGGAACACGCAATTGGGCGCGTCGATCTGTTGGAACAGGTCCGCAACATGGGAGACCTTGACCTTGCGCCACTGCTTGCGCAGGTGGAGGATGGTGGCCCGGTGCGTTGTATAGCGGAACGCAACGATCGTCCGGAAGACCATGCTCCGCTGGACGATGCCTGGCTGGGGCCTGCAACCAGGGCTGTGCGCGAGGGGAAAAACTTTACGGCCACGACGGTCATTCGCAATCAGGACCGCTCTTTTGGCGCGCGGTTGGCGGGCGAACTGGCATTGCAGAAGGCACAAGGCGCAGAAACATCCGGGACCGTGCAACTCCATTGCAGCGGCACGGCGGGACAATCGTTCGGGGCGTTCGCCGTTCCAGAAATGCATCTATTGCTGGATGGCCAGGCGAATGACTTCGTCGGCAAGGGACTGTCGGGCGGCGAAATCATTCTCCGCGCCACGGGACGCGCGGCGCGAGACAGTTCGCGCCACATCCTCCTCGGCAATGTTGCGCTGTATGGGGCAACCAGCGGTTCACTCTTTGTGTCCGGGGCGGCGGGCGAGCGATTTGCCGTGCGCAACTCCGGTGCGACTGCCGTAGTGGAAGGAATTGGCGACCACGGGTGCGAATATATGACAGGCGGCGTGGTGGTCGTGCTGGGCCGCGTAGGCGCAAACTTTGGCGCGGGCATGACGGGCGGCGTGGCGTTCGTTCTCGATGAAGATGGCAGTTTTTTCTCCAGTCATCGCTACCATGCCAGCTTTTTGAAACCGCACAAGTTCTCTGAGATGACAGCGGAAATGCAGAAGCAACTGGAAACGCTGGTTCGCCTGCATGAGGAAAAGACGGGCAGCGCGAAGGCCGCGACTCTGCTGGCAGACTGGCTTTTTCTGAGGTCGCCGCGGCGACCGAAGAATTCAGAGAGGGATGGCTGCGCTCGACAGGCAAATATCGTCTGGATTCTTCACTACGCTCCGCGGAGTTTACCCTGAGCGAAGCCGAAGGGTTCAGAATGACTCCTTTGGACATCGGACTACACCGGCGATGAAAACGCTCCACGCCAACGGAATTGAGAAGATCTCGTCATGAAGTTCGATCTAAAGACGCTGAACGATGTATTTTTTCGAGCCTGTACAGGCAATGATGGCCCTGTGATGCAGACCCGCGATGCCGCAGGCAAGTGGCAGCCCATTACGGCGCGGCAACTGTATCGGAGAGTTCACGCGTTCGCAGCGGTGCTCTCTGAATGGGGCATTGGCAAAGGGGACCGCGTCGCCATCCTATCGGAAAATCGCTGGGAGTGGGCAGTCACGGACTTTGCCGTGCTGGCGCTGGGCGCGGTCGATGTGCCGCTCTACGCAACGCTCACCGCGCAGCAGGTGGCTGGAATGCTGGCCGACTCCGGCGCTCGGCTCATCGTGGTTTCCTCTGCCGCGCAGTATGAAAAAGTGGCGGCCATCCGCGACCAGACGAAGATCGAAAAAATTGTCGTGATGGACCAGACGCCAAGGAGTGGGCGGTGACGGACTTTGCCGTGCTGGCGCTGGGCGCGGTCGATGTGCCGCTCTACGCAACGCTCACCGCACAGCAGGTGGCTGGAATGCTGGCCGACTCCGGCGCCCGGCTCATCGTGGTTTCCTCTGCCGCGCAGTATGAAAAAGTGGCGGCCATCCGCGACCAGACGAAGATCGAAAAAATTGTCGTGATGGACCAGACGCCAACCGTCACTCAGGCCGTCTGGTTTGGTGAGTCGATGCCGCCCAACGACACCGGCGCAGAACGCGATGTGAATTTCGACCGCCGCGCCTATGACGTACAGCCGGACGATCTGGCCACCATCATATACACGTCCGGAACAACGGGTGAATCGAAAGGCGTAATGCTGACGCACGGCAACATTGCGTCCAACCTGAATGTATCGACCGCAGCATTTTCGTGGGGCAGGCAAGACTCGTGCATTTCTTTTTTGCCTTTGTCGCACGTCACTGCAAGACATGTGGATTACGCGCTTTTCTGCCATGGGGCAACCATCGCTTATTGCCCGCAGTTTGATCTGTTGCCGCAAGCGATGCGGGAAGTGCGTCCCACCATTTTTGTCGGCGTTCCGCGCGTGTATGAAAAAGTCCGGCAGGAAGTGCTGCGGCGCGCAGGGGAGTCGAGCGTGAGCGCGTCGATGCTGCAATGGGCATTGCGTCGAGGACAGAAACAGCGGCCGGCGATTCTGGCGGGAACCAGGCCGCATAGCGCGACATGGAAAATGGCGAACCGCCTGGTGCTACGCAAAATTCAACAGGGTTTCGGCGGTCGCGTGAACGCGTATATATCCGGAGGCGCGCCGCTGGGCATCGACACAGCAAGTTGGTTTCTGGATGCTGGGATTCGCATTCAGGAGGGTTATGGCCTGACGGAAACTTCTCCAGTCATTGCGCTAAATACAGACCTGCCGTGTCGCCTTGGCAGTGTGGGCAGGCCGTTGTCGAATGTCGAAGTGAAAATTGCCGCCGATGGAGAATTGCTGGTGCGCGGTCCGTCTATTTTTAAGGGTTACTGGAACAAGCCGCAGGCGACCGCGGAAAGTTTCGACGCCGAGGGCTGGTTCTTCACCGGAGATATTGCGCGCCTCGACGCGGACGGTTTCCTGTTCATCACGGACCGCAAGAAAGATTTACTGAAGACCTCCGGTGGAAAGTTTATCGCTCCGCAACCGATTGAAATCGCTCCGCAACCGATTGAAAACCAGTTGAAAGCGGACGCTCTGGTGGGTAATGCCACAGTCGTCGGCGACAAACACAAGTTCGTATCCGTGCTGATCTCTCCGAACTTTCCCGCGCTGGAAGCCTGGGCGCGCGAACAGGGAATCGCTGTTTCCAGTCGCGGGGAGTTAGTGGCGAATCCCGCAGTGGTGGCGGCCTATCAGAAGGTGGTGGACCGGGTGAACGCTACGCTTGCCCACTTCGAGACGCTGAAGCGCCTGTACATCGTTCCCGAAGAGTGGACGCTCGAGAGTGGCGAGTTGACTCCCAGCATGAAGCTGAAGCGTCGCGTCGTGGAGAAACGCTATGCGGCGGAAATTGCCCGACTTTATGCCGACGAGGCGACATCGCACGGCTAGACCGGAATGACTCCTCTCGCCGAAGTTGGATTGCTCTCTGGTTTATCATCATGCATGAGGGTTATATGAGTATCATCACCAAGACGCGGCTTTGTGTGACACTGTTCGCCGCGTTATCTCTTCTGGTCTTGGGCAAACCGTCCTTCGCCGACGCCCATGCGAAGCGTGTCCATTTACACGGCACGCTGATCGATTTGACATGCTGGAACGATCGCACTGGCGACAGCGCCACGTTATTGCGCGAGCATACCAAGCGCTGCATGCAAATGCCGGACTGCGTTCGCAGCGGTTATGCCGTGGTGACGCCGGATGGCAAAGTCTACAAGATGGATCCTGCCAGCAATGAAAGCACGACCAGGTGGATTGCGGCCACGCAGCACGATACGAACTGGCGCGTGGATGTGAAGGGCCGCGTGCAGGACGGGCTGCTCGACGTGACGAAAATTCAACTACAAAGATAATGCGACTATCCAAATGGAAGAATCCAGAGAATATGTGTCTCATAATCGGCCGCTGTCAGTCTCTGGATTCTTCGGTCGCCGCGGCGATCTCAGAATGACTCACCTTAGTTTTTAATTTCAGTAATTTGAAACTGGCATAGAAGCTAAAGAAAAACTAACATTTGAAGGAGACAGCATCATGCGGATTGGTATTTTGACGGGTGGCGGGGATTGTCCCGGTTTGAACGCGGTGATTCGCGCAGCGGTGCGCAAGGGCGTCTTCCATCACGGAGATGAATTTCTAGGCTTCATTGAAGGCTGGCGCGGCGTGCTGGAGGACAAGACCATGCCTCTGACCATCGACAGGGTCTCCGGCATTCTGCATCTCGGCGGGACCATTCTGCGCACCTCGCGCACCAACGCGCGCAAAAAAGAAGGCGGCATCGAGCAATGCATCGCGACCATCCAGCGCAATAAGCTGGACGCCATGATTACCATCGGCGGCGATGACACGCAAGGGGTGGCGAACGCGCTGGTGGAAAAAGGCGTCAAGTGCGTTGGAGTTCCCAAGACGATCGACAACGATCTGAGCGGCACGGATGTGTGCTTCGGCTTCGATACGGCGGTCAGCATCGCCACGGAAGCTGTCGACCGGCTGCACTCGACGGCGGAAGCGCACAACCGCGTCATCGTTTGCGAAGTGATGGGTCGCGATGCGGGCTGGATTGCGTTGTACGCGGGAATTGCTGGCGGAGCGGATGCGATCCTGGTGCCGGAGAAGCCGATCGATCTGGACGAGGTCTGCGCCATTGTGAAGGAACGCCACGCCCGCGGCAAATATTTCAGCATCGTCGTCGTCGCGGAGGGCGCGAAGATGCCAGCCAGCGGGGAACTGGCGACCCACGGCACCAAGCTGGACGAATTCGGTCACGCGCGGCTGGCTGGCATTGGCCAATTTGTTGCGGATGAGATTGAGAAGCGCACCGGCTTCGAGACGCGCTCCGTCAACCTGGGACACACCCAGCGCGGCGGCACACCCACGGCCTATGACCGGATGCTGGCCACTCGTTACGGCTCGGCTGCCATCGATCTGGTGCATGAGGACAAGTTTGGCCGTCTTGTGGTCCTGCGTGGCACGGAGATCACCGATATTCCACTGAAAGACGCCATCGCCAAGACGCGGACGGTCCCGGATGAATTGCTGGCATTAGGCCGAGGATTACAGCCAGTTATGAAAAAGTAACTTCTGGCTTTCAAGAGTCGTATACAACTGTTACGCGTCCGTCAGGTCGTTATGTTCTACACCGATCCAAACCGGTACGTGCGATCGATACTTGAGCTATCGCAGTCGAGAAACCAAAACGAACTGACGCATACGAAGAGGTTGCATCCCTTTAATCTAGTCGATCCTGAAAAAGTGATTCTCAAGCAGATTGAAGGTGAGCATCTCGTTCCATGGGTGGATCAAGCAGAACAGAAAAATGCGCCAAAAAGCTCTGAGGAGCTTCTGGAAGTTCATCGCG
>JAJYGR010000118.1 GCA_021790655.1 Acidobacteriota bacterium
ATACAACGGACCTTCTGCATATGCTCCCGATTCCTATAAAGCCCACACAACCTACATATTGACTTCATTGTAACGTAAAAGCGAGCAGATTCCAGTAATTTTTTTCACTGTAACTCGCTATAAATAAATAGATTCGAGCGGCATGCTCTGCGATGCGAGCAACACTTTATTGCCTAACAGGCCCATTTTTCCGTCCAGGGCGCGCTCTGCGGAAAGGCGCACCAATTCCGGTAAATTGTTGCTTTCTGAGATATGGGCCAGGATGACAAAGCGCGCTGCGCCATCGTATTCGTTCGACAGATATTCCCCGACGGCATCGTTGGAAAGATGCCCGACGCGCGACAGCACCCGCTGCTTCACCGCCCACGGATACGGTCCATCGCGCAGCATTTCAAGATCGTGGTTCGACTCGATCATCAACAAATCGGCCCGCTGTAGATGCATGCGGACGTTCGGCGGCAGATAGCCCAGGTCGGTTGCGACGGCAATCCGCATCCCTTCCGCCTGCAAAATAAAACCCACCGGATCGACCGCATCATGCGGCACGGTGAACGGGGTCACGCGAATATCGCCAATTTCAAATGGAACACCAGCGCGGAAATGTTCCACCAGAGGGAGATACGAGGGGTCTTCGCTTGCCGGGCTTGCGGGAGGAAACATCTTTTCTTCCAGTTTTCCATTGGTTGCCTTGATGGCTGGTTCCTCTTCTTCCGCCATGACTGTCGCCAGTTCGAGCGCCGCTTCCGTCAGGTCTGGGCCCGTCTCGTCAGTCTCTGTAGACGCCGGCGACAAGTTCGCCTGCTGCTGGCGTCGTAGCTCCAGCCACGCCGCAAAACTCATCGTCTTTCGCGGTGTCATCCAGCGTTTCCATGCAGCGTGGGTCGCTTCCGTGGCGTAGACGGGCACGTTCCAGCGACGGGCCAGAACGGAAAGCCCCTGGATATGGTCCTGATGCTCATGCGTAATCAGCACGCCGTCCAGATCTTCCGGAGATTCCCCGGCCAGACGCATGCGCTTCACGATTTCCCGGCAGCTCAGACCCGCGTCGAGCACAATGCGGGTTTTACTCGTGGCCACGACAGTGCAGTTGCCCTTCGAGCCGGAAGCCAGTACGGTGACGCGAACCATGTGCCAAGATTACCGCGTTTGCTTGTGGAACAGATGGAAGATTGGAACAGCAAAATTTTCTGCGTTGCGTCTCGCCGCTACTCGTAAGTATAAAATCCGCGGCCGGATTTTCGCCCCAGCCATCCCGCGTCCACCATCCGAACCAGCAAGGGGCAAGGCCGATATTTGGGATCGCCGAATCCCTCCTGCAATACCCGCATAATGTCCAGGCATACATCGAGCCCGATGAAGTCCGCCAAGGTCAGCGGCCCCATGGGGTGCGCCATCCCAAGCTTGAAGACCGCATCGACGGCTTCCGGCGTCGCAACGCCTTCCATCACGGCAAACATGGCCTCATTCAAAAGCGGCATCAGCACGCGATTGGATACAAAACCCGGCGCATCGTTCACTTCCACCGGCGTCTTTTCCAGTTTGATCGCCAGTTCCCTCACTTGATTGAACGTCTCCTGCGAGGTGGCCATGCCGCGAATCACTTCCACCAGCTTCATCATCGGCACGGGATTGAAAAAGTGCATCCCAATCACGCGGTCCGGACGGCTGGTTACATTGGCAAGCTTCGTAATCGAGATCGACGAAGTGTTGGAGGCGAGAAGAACGTCCTTACGCGCGATCCGATCGAGATCGACGAAAATCGCTTTTTTCGTTTCAAATTTTTCCGTCGCCGCTTCGATCACAAAGTCGCAATCGGCCAGCCGGTTGCGGTCAAGCACTCCGGTGATGCGTTGCAACGCCGACTGCATGGCCTCCGGGCCGATCTTGCCTTTGGCGGCCTCGCGCTCCAGGTTCTTGCGTAGGGTCTCCATGCCGCGATCGAGAAAACGCTGCTCCACCTCGCATAACAATACGTCGTAACCGCTCCGCGCAAAAACATGGGCAATGCCGTTGCCCATCGTTCCCGCGCCAATCACACCTACCCTACGAATCTCGCTCATGCTTCGATCATCTCCTTGCAATTGTGGACCAGTTGCACCGCACAATCGACTAGCGGATTGATGGTCAATCTAGCCGGGTATTAAAAGGAGTCATTCTGAACGGAGAGTAGAGGAGTGAAGAATCCACAGAATGTTTGCTTGGGTTGCGTTGCCAACACCCTCTGGATTCTTCGGTCGCCGCGGCGACCTCAGAATGACACATCTTATCTTCGATTACAGTATCTGCAAATCCGCTCTAAAACATTTCACGCCGAGCCCCTGAGAAAGGAGCGTTTCACCGAAACATTGGAGTGTAGCAGGTTTCCAGCCGGACCGGCATGGAGGCAGAGAGAATGCTTTTGCTGGCCTTCGGGGTGATGAGCATATACAGAAAACTAAAAAGCAGACCCGGGAGAGCCTGCTCTTTGGTTTCTTAAGATCGCTGCGAATTGCTAATTGGGTTTACTTACTGACGGCGGCAGGCACGGCCATGCTGCTACCCTGGTCCTGCGCCGAGAACGAAACAATCTGCTTGAGAGTGTTGTACGGAATGCCGGCAACTGGGATGGAGCGGCCGTTCACGAACAATAACGGCGTTTGATTGACCCCAATATCCTGACCGAGCTTGATGGAAGCCGCGACAGCAGCCTTGGTCGCCGGAGTGGCGGCACAAGTGGCCACCGCCGCGGGATCCGCGCCTGCCTTGCTGACGGCAGTTGTCAGTGCCTGGTCCGCGTTATTTGCCAGCGAGGCCTGGTCATCGTAGACAGCTTGTACATATTGGAAGAAGGCCGCGTTCCCTTTCTCCTGCGCAACGCAAACTCCGTACTCCGCAGCCTTCTCAGCTGCTGGATGCACAGTGGTCAGAGGAAAGTTTTCAAAGACGATGCGGGCCGTGGGAAAATCCTGCGCCAGTTGGTTCATCGACGCCGAAGCTTCCTTGCAGTGAGGACATTGCAGATCGGCAAATTCCACCAGCAGCAGGTCCTTGGTCTTTGCTCCGCGATAGGGGCCTATCGCCTGTTCTGCCAGCTTTTGCTGCACTTCCGCAAACGGGTCCGCGCCAAATGCAATCACATCGGAACCGGCAATGGCATGTTTCCCGTCCGGAGTCACAAAAAATACCGTGGTTGCCGGAGTATGGGAAACGCCTTGCTCGCCTACAAAAATTGTCACTCGGCTTACATTGGGAGCATCCGTTTTCTGGATGCCCGCCACTTGCCATACCCGGTTCGGGTCATATCCCCAGAGTTGTTTGAGGAAAGAATTTACCTCTTCAGAGGTGGGCGACTGGGCGGTAAAATTTTTGGGGTCTTTTGGGGGAAACTGAATTTTCGCCGGTGGTGCAATGGAGTTCAACTGCAAAGGCGCTGGGCTTGGACCCTGTACTGGCGGAGCGGTCTGTTGAGTTTGGGGTGTTTGGGCAAAACTGGCGCCGCAGAGGGCAGCGGACAATATTGAAGAGATAGATATAGTGCTTATTTTCATTGATATATCCTTATAAATTAAATCTGTACTTTAACTGCAATTGGAAACCGTCTACCGAATCCGAACGACTTCTGTGTCACCTTCAATACGGGTGCTGCCTGCTGACGCTTGTATTCGCTTCTCTCTACCATCCGCAGTACTCTTCGTACCATCTCTGGATCCAGTGGCGCATCTCTTTTACTGGACTGTACGATCATTTCGGCTGTTTCATAACGCTCCACGTAGGCTTCCAGGATGGGATCCAGGACCTCATAGCGAGGCAAGGAATCCGTGTCCTGCTGGCCCGGGCGCAGTTCCGCCGACGGCGGTTTGGTCAGCGTATTCTGAGGGACAATTTCACGGCCCCGATTGGCATACTGCGCCAGCCGATAGACGCAGGTCTTATAAACGTCCCCGATCACTGCCAAAGCTCCCACCATGTCTCCGTACAGGGTACAGTACCCGGTGGACATTTCCGATTTATTCCCGGTGGAGAGCACCAGCGCGGACAATTTGTTGGACAAGGCCATCAACAGTGTCCCGCGGATGCGCGACTGAAGGTTTTCCTCCGTGATGTCGGCTGGATAGTCCTTGAGTATAGGCTGCAATGCCGCGATATTCGAGGCGAAGATGCCGCAAATTGGCATCAGTTCAAAGCGGATGCCGAGGTTGCATGCCAGAGCTTTCGCATCGTCGATCGAACCCTGCGAGGAATATTCGCTCGGCATACCGACGCCGAGAACATTTTCCGGTCCCAGAGCTTCTGTCGCAATTGTAGCCACTAAAGCTGAGTCGATCCCTCCACTCAAGCCGATAATGGCTTGGGTAAAACCGCATTTCCGCACATAATCCCTAGTGCCAAGCACCAGCGCCTGATAGACGGCTTCGTCCTCCCAGGGGTCTGTTTCCACGGGCAGTGGCATCGATGGCGCCAACAAGTCGACTAGAACAATATCTTCCTTAAAGGAACGGGCCTGCGCAATGCAATTTCCCTCCGCATCCATCGCCAAACTGGTGCCATCGAAGATCAGACTGTCATTTCCGCCCACCTGGTTCACCATGACAACCGGGACATGGTGACGCCGAGCGAGGGCGGAGAGCATTCTGTGCCTGATCTCCCGTTTCCCGCGCGAATATGGAGACGCTGAAATATTCAGGACCAAGCTGGCACCCTGCTGGATTAGGTTTTCTACTGGGTCTACCGGATACAATCTCTGCCGCCAAAAATTCTTATCGTTCCAGGCATCTTCGCAAATGGTGATGCCAAGACGCTCACCCGCCAGAGTGTAGATGCTCTGCGAAGTGGCCGCTGCAAAATACCGCTGCTCGTCAAACACGTCGTAATAAGGCAACAGCATTTTGGACTGGACAAATTCCACGTGGCCATTGCGCAGCAATGCGGCGGAATTCATTACTTTTTTGCCCGAGTTTTCCGCTGCTGGAGTCAGGCATCCACAAACGACTGCGACGTTCCTGTCCTTCGTGGCTGTCTGTGCAATTTCGGCCAGCACTTCCTCAGTGCGAGCCAGGAACGAGGGCTTTTCCAGAAGGTCCGCCGGAGGATATCCGCAGATGGCGAGCTCAGGGAAGATGACGAGGTCTGCCCCTTGCCGGTGCGCTGTATCGGTCAAGCTGAGTATTTTTTGGGTGTTCCCGACAAAGTCACCGACCGTCGGGTTCATCTGCGCCAGAGCGAGCTTCACAGCTCTAGTGTAACCAGCGTCGCTTACGCGTGACAAACAAGAGCAGCCTTAATCTGGAAGGGTGTTTACTTTTCGCTGCGCCCAAGCGATGATTACGCGCCAGTGCCACTCAGGATGACACCGATTGTGCGTGTCATGATTTTGATGTCGAGCCAAAGGCTCCAATTGTCGATATAAGCGGTATCGAGCGAAATATACTGGTCAAACGACGGATCTTGACGCGACTGGACCTGCCATAAGCCGGTGATACCCGGTAACACTTCCAGGCGCCGCAGATGCGGCAACTCATACTGGCTCACTTCACCCGCAAGCGGTGGACGTGGACCGACCACACTCATATGGCCCATCAGCACATTGAAGAACTGGGGCAGTTCATCGAGAGAATACTTGCGCAGGATACGTCCCAATCGGGTAACGCGAGGGTCCTGGGTGATTTTGAACAAGACACCGCTACGCTCATTCTTGTCTTTGAATTGCTCGCGCAGCGCATCCGCATCCACGACCATGGTGCGAAATTTCCAACAGCCGAAGGTCCTGCCTTTTCTGCCGATGCGATCGGCGCAATAGAAAACCGGGCCTTTTGAATCGATCCGGATGGCGATGGCGATCAACAAAATCAATGGACTAAGCAAGATCAGAGCGCAGGAGGAAATCACCACATCCAGCGCGCGCTTTAGAAGCAGACCGAAGACCGGTATATGGTGGCGATGCAGTGGCATTGTGGGAAACTGCCCGACATATTCGATGGGCGCGCTCCATGCCAGACCGTCGTAAAGGTCGGGGACGACCCGAACATCGATGCCCCACGTGCTGGCTTCCGCTATCAGGCGTTTCACGACACCGCGTTCGCACGGCCCCGTCACGAAAATCTCATCAATAAAGTGGCGTCGAACCAGCTCGCCCAACTCCGGCAGGTCTCCGAGGATCTCAGGAGGCCGATTTTGTTCCAACCTTGCAGCTTCAAATGTTGACCCTTGAAATGTTCCGTCAGAAAACGGGCCGTACTCCATACGCTCGGTCCCAGTTCGTACAAAACCCTTAAAAGTGAATCCCAAATGGCGAATGCGCTGCAGGTGGCTCCGTATGGCGAGGCCAGAAGAACCTGTGCCGACTACCAGAACATTGCGCGTATCCATGCCTTTTTCATAGCGTTTGTAGAGCGTCAAGCGCCAGAAAGCACGGCGAAAACATAACAGTATCGTGGTAAAAATCAGTGTCGCAATAACTACTGCGCGGGAGATGGAATCCGCCCTGCCAAAGTAAAGCGCGCCAGCCAGGATCAGACTGGCGGTGAAGCAGGTCTGCACGGTCAATCGCTGCTCTCGAAGGCCGCTGAACGCCTGAAGAGGGCCGTATAGCCCATGAGCGCGCCCAACCAAGATCAGAATCACAGCGAAACCAGCCATGTACAGAAAAAAGGCCAGAGGGGTGTAGGCCAGAGGGGTGCGGTGGTCAAAATAGGAAAGCGCGTTCGCTTTGCGAAGCTGCGTCGCCAATGCGGCAGCGATGACCACAGTGATTGCATCCACTGCCATCCACAGCGTGGTTATGGCGCGCGAATGGAAACGTCCAGCGGAACTCACGCTGGCCGCCTGTGGACTGAATTCGCCCACTGACTCTGGCGAAGCAGTCGGAAACCATTGGCTAAGGTCTGGAGCCGCCATTCTGCGTTTTCTCTGCTTACATTTAGTAGTCGCTTACAGCCAAGCAGATGAACGGGTACAAAGCGATCAAAGAAGCCAGGAAGAAACAAATTCACGTTAACAGATAAAAGTGAATTTCTCCTGGTTGGTTCCAAGTGCTAAAACAAGGACAATTCCAAAAGAAATGTAATGTTTCCGTTGAGTGCAAACCCACTAAATATTCACGGGTTGCTGTTGCAAAACTGCATAAAGCTGAAACCGCTGAATCGTTAGATGCAAGATATCGATCCGCGTCCACATGTTCTTATGATGCAACAAGACTTCTAAAAATGTTAGCCGTTGTTGGGAGGGATTGCAATGAAAATTGTAGGCGCATACTAGCAATATCGATGTTGCAACTCCTTTAAAAAACAATGATTTAAGTAAATAGGACAGGATTGCACGGTTAACGGCTGATCGGATCAACCTACCAGCGCAAGATCGGGAAGTGGACGCTGGTCGAGACGAAGAAATTCCTGGAGTACGGGATCCGAGGTCTTCTTCAGCTCTTCCACAGAGCCGAAGAAGTGTACTTTGGCTTCATGCAGAAATAGGATCCGGTCGGCCAATTTCTCCGCAAAGCGCATGTCGTGCGTAACGACAATGCTGGTCAAATTTAGCTGTATCTTCACCTTCTGGAGCAAATTTCCCAGCAAATGCGCCATCAGAGGATCGACCATTGTTGTCGGCTCATCGTAAAGAATCGCCTCCGGCTGGG
>JAJYGR010000225.1 GCA_021790655.1 Acidobacteriota bacterium
TGCTGCCGGTGCAGAAATCCATCGAACAATGGCACGGTAAAAGCATTGTCTCCATGAGCTGGGCTGTAGATCATGCCTTTCTTGATGAGAGAACTTCGCAGAGGGCCGATGGACTGTACCTTAACGCCCAATTTTTCCGCGATGTCTCCAGAACGCTTTTGATCGCCGCCCACGCTCATCATTGCAAAAAGAAAATCTTTCTCACGTTTGGTAAGGCGGTCAAATCTTACCCGGAAGAAGCTCTGATCCAATTGCCGGATTGCTTTTTCTGTTGCCTTTTGAATGTCATTTTCGCTGATGGGCGTTTGCGTAGCGGTGTTCCATGCCTCGTATCCCCACTGTTGCAGGAAATAGGGGTAGCATTGCGTCTTTTCCAAAACAAGCGCGAGTGCCTTTGGTGTAAAGAACATTCCCTGCGCGGCGGCTGGCAACTCCAACGCTTTTTTCGCCGACTCTTCATCCAGCTTCCCGACATACGGAAATTCAAACAGCCGTTCAGCATAAGACTTGGACCGCCCCGCAAGACCCAGGATCAATGGCAATCCGGCACCCACAAGGACAAGTGGAAGCCGCCTTTGAGAAACTTGATGCAGGCCCATGATCAACGCGCTGAGTTCTTTTTCCTTGAGATATTGGATTTCATCGATAAGCAGACAGATGGTGGTGTTTCGGTCCCGCGCACCCTCGGCTACAGCAACCAGCAATTCGGAGAGATCGTGCTCCAGATCGCCGCTGTCAGCGGTGCCGATTTCCGGCTCGATCCCAAGTTCCAGATCGACCTGATCGTTGAGATTGATTTTTGCCCTGAAAACGCTTGCGAAACTTTTCAGAACACGCAAACCATACTTCACTTTTTCATTTAGATTTTTTCCTGCGTCGAGCGCCAGCAGGATTTTTCTCAGCGGAGGAATCAGCAATGCCGGCAGGCTTTTTTCTTCATGGGCTTCGATGAGAAAGGCGCGGAAGTCTTTCTCCTCGGCGATTTCGCGGATACGATTCAAGAGGACGGTTTTGCCGACTCCGCGCAGGCCTACAAGGATAACGCTCCGATGGGGCCTTCCCAACCGCAATCTTTCCAGAGTTGTTTGCATGCCATCGAGAATGAAATCTCTACCCGCCAATTCTGGTGGAGGTGTTCCCGCGCCCGGAGCGAATGGATTGTGTGTTGGATCCATAAAGTATACAAATGTTACACGAGTATAGGGAGATTGTCCTATACATACATAAACTTTATATATTTATGCGACCCAATGGAATTTTAGCGCTGGAGCACATACCTTATGCCGCTCGCGCACTGCGTAGCGTTATCAGCGTCAACTCCGGACGGCAATCGAAGCGGAATGGCACGCCGACGGTGCCAATTCCTCTATTGACGTAGAGTTGCAGTCCGTTTTCCAGATGAAAAAGGCCTTCGATATATTTTCTGCCCAACGGCGGCACATACATGGCGCCGAAAAATGGCAGCCGCACCTGGCCGCCGTGCGTGTGGCCGGAAAGCATCAGATCGACGCCTCCATGACGAACGACGCGGTCGGCGAAGTCTGGCTCGTGCGCCAGCAGAATCACGGGTTCCTGCGCAGTCTGTAGACTGCTCGGCGCAGCTAGGTGCAGGTCCGGGTCGCTCACTCCCACATCCTTGACGCCTGCAATCCAAAGCCGCGCGCCGTTTCGCTCAAAGGGAACATAGTTGTTTGCGAGCACCGGCAGGCCGTGCGACTCCAGCGCATCGGTGACGATAACAGGGCCAACCTTGGCGTCGTGATTGCCCAGCACGCACCACCGCTGTGGGCATTGGATGCCGGACAGAATCTCCGCACAGGGATAGCTCATCTGCGCGCCCTTGGCGGGCGGCAGCGGTCCTTCGCTCACGTAGTCGCCAACCAGCAGGACCAGATCGGGCGCGAGCCGATTGACCTGCTCCACCACTTCCCGGATAAAGTACGGCTCCGTCCATTGCTCGTAATGGAAGTCGGAAAGCTGCGCGATGCGCAGACCGTCGAGCGCCGGGGAAAGCCGCGCCAGTTCTACGGTATGGCGCGTGATCTCAAGATGGTGGCGCTCGTACTCACCGGAATAAGCCAGCAGGCCACCGGCCCCAAGGGCCGAAAGTTGCAGGAAATGGCGACGAGAAAAACGAGTTTTGAGATCATCAGGCAATATCTTTAGGATAAAGCATCGCTCACGCCCGAGGTGGGGGGTGGCCATACTTTGTATAGTGAACGATGGGGAAGAAAAAAATCTCTCAAAATATCTACTAGAATCAACGCATGTCGTACGCTCTGGCGGTTGAAGCTCTTTTTGCGCGCGGACACGAACTGGCGCGCCATTCGGATGCAAGTCCGGATGCGTCCCACGCCGCGCCGCGCCGCAAATTCGATCTTGACCAGATGCGCGCACTCGCCGCCGCGCTCGGTCATCCGGAGCGGCAGTTTCGCAGTGTGCTGATTGCTGGCACCAACGGCAAGGGTTCCACCGCAGCCATGCTGGCAAGCATCGCGCAGACTGCCGGACATCGCGTCGGACTGTACACATCCCCGCATCTTTCGCGGGTGAATGAGCGCATCCAGATCGACGGCGTTGCGATTTCCGACGATGATTTTGCGCGCCTGTATTTTCGCGTGGATGAAGTCGGCGCGCGGTTGCTGCTCGAAGGCAGGCTGCCCCAGCACCCCAGTTTTTTTGAGACGATGACCGCCGTAGGCTTCCTGTATTTTGCCGAGCGCGCGGTCGATCTTGCCGTGCTTGAAGTGGGCATGGGCGGGCGGCTTGATGCAACGAACATCGTGGATCCGCTGCTTTCCGTCATCACCGACATTTCGCTCGACCACACCGAATGGCTGGGAACGACCATCGACGCCATTGCGCGCGAAAAGGCCGGAATCCTGCGACCCAACGGGACGATGGTGACGCTGCCGCAACATCCCGAGGCAAATCAGGCGCTGGGGGAAGTCGCGGTTTCACTGAACGTAAAAGGTATAAACGCCGCTGAATATATGCCACCGCAACATGCTGCCGGACCCGATACTGCGTGGGGCGCGACCTATTCCGTGACCGTGTTGGGAGATGCCGTGCAACTGGCCCCGGCATTGGCGGGAACGCATCAACATCGCAACGTGGCGCTGGCGGTAGCGGCAGCCGTCGAGCTATGTAACAGACACAGTTACAAAATAACCGCGCAAAATATTGCCGACGGAATTCGCGCGACGCGCTGGCCCGGTCGACTGGAACATTTCTCTCGCGCGCCGTCGCGATGCGCTGTGCTGCTGGATGTGGCGCACAATCCCGCGGGCGCGTGGACACTGCGTTCCGCTCTGAACAGTTTTCCAGTTGCATCCAGAAAAACACTGCTGTTTGGCTGTCTGCGCGACAAGGCGTTTCAGGAGATGGCGCAGATTCTCTTTCCAATCTTTGACCGCGTGGTGCTGACTCCTGTGGACTCGCCGCGCTCGGCTGCCGTCGAAGACCTTGCGTCCGTTGCTCGAGCTGTCGGCATTGAGGCCGAGATTGCCGCATCTCCGCTGGCAGGCTTGGCAATGGCCCAACAACAGACCGTTAACGATGGCCTGATTGTCTGCACAGGATCTGTGTATCTGATTGGTCCGCTGCGGGACATGCTGGTCTCGTCACACAACACCACAGAGATTGCAACACCGGACAGGGGATAGCGCGTACATGCCTGAAGCGCCCTTTGAAACCCAGTCTGCCTCGCCACAGTCTGTCGCGCCCCAGTCCTCCGCGCAGCAGCCTGACCAGGCCACTGCGAGTCGCAGCCCTTTCTTTCGCTGGTTGACATACCTTGTCCTGATGCCCTTGTTCGCGCTTGCCACCACGGCATTTGGCACCGTGGCAATGCTGGCCTCCTTGTTCGATGGCAGCGGGCGCATGCAGCACTCGATCGCGCATGCCTGGGGCGGGGTCTTGCTGCGGATCGCCATGTCGCCCGTGCAAGTGATTGGCGCGGAGAACTTGCAAAAGGCCCCCGTCGCCGTCTATGCTCTGAATCATTTGTCCTACATGGACACGCCAGTGGTCCTGAGCAAGCTGCCATTCCAGTTCCGCATTCTGGCGCGGCACGATCTGTTCAAGCTTCCTTTTATCGGCTGGTATTTGCAGCGTTCCGGCCAGATTCCTGTCGACAGCTCCAGTTCGCGTTCGACCGTTGCCAGCCTGAATCGCGGGGTAAGGGCATTACAGTCCGGAATGCCGCTGGTCATCTTTCCCGAAGGTGGTCGCTCGCTGGATGGAAAACTCCAGCCATTCCTATCCGGACCGGCATTTATGGCAATCCGCGCCCAGGTGCCGGTCGTGCCCATGGCGTTGATTGGCACCTACGAACTGCTGCCGATGCACACGTACCATCTGCAACCCAGGCCGCTGGTTCTCGTCGTTGGCGAACCCATCTCAACACAGGAATACACCAGTAAAATGGCCGATGCGTTGTCACAACGCATTTTCGATACGATCATGCGGATGCATGGGCAGCGCTCAAATCGTGAGAGTTTGCCCACGGATGCAACTAAGCAGTCTGCATCCAGACAGGTTTCCGCATCATGAAAGATGGTGTGCTTCTTTGAAAACCCGACCCCGTATCGCCATCCCGATGCCGACATTGGCGCAAGCGGACTATAACGCCCGCTCCTGGCCGTTGTACGCCAACGCAGTGATCCAGGCTGGGGGCCTTCCCGTCGAAGTGCCGCTGACGTTGACGCCCGCCGAGGTCGCAAAGCTGGCAACCAGTTGCCAGGGTATCCTGCTGCCTGGCAGCCCCTCCGATGTAAACCCCGCGAAGTATGCCGAGGAGCGCCAGCCTGAGACCGCTGCAGCGGACCTGGCCCGCGAAAATGTCGATGAGCTTCTGTTACAGGACGCTCACAATCTACACAAACCGCTGCTGACCATCTGCTACGGAACCCAATCTCTGAATACCTGGCGCACCGGAACGCTGGTGCAGCACTTGCTGCCCCTGCCAGTCAACCATGGGGCCGGTCGCAGCGTCGCAGTTGCTCATTCCGTGGTCATCGATCCGAGTTCCGGTCTGGCTGCCATGGTCGGGAGTAGTCCAGAGGTGGAACACACCGCAGATACTTTGCGCCTGCCAGTGAACTCCAGCCATCATCAGGCGGTCGGCATCGTGGGAGATGGCCTGCGCGTGGTCGCCCGCTGCCCGCAGGACGGGGTCGTCGAGGCGATTGAGGGCATTCAACCGGGCCATTTTGTGCTGGGACTGCAATGGCACCCGGAGCGCAATGTGGATAGCAGTGAGGCCAGTCGTCTGATTTTTCAGCGGTTCGTCCAGACCGCTGTGAACTGGCATCCTCGATCCGTGACGGAATCGCTGGGGTAATAGATTTGCAACCGCGTTGAATTTAAGTATTAAAATGCCGCAGCGTCATGGATCAGTCCAACCTCCATCCCGGCCACGCAATGCAAGCCGACGCGATCGAAGCGCTGGTCCGCCCCATGCTGCTAGGGCCTCTGCCGACACTCGCCTACGAGCAATTGGCGCTGTATGTCGCCCTGGTTGAGCGCTGGAACCGGCGCATGAACCTGACCGCCATTCGCGACCCGAAGACATTTGTCCAACTGCACATTGGAGAGTCCCTGCGATGTGCGCAGTTGCTGCCCGGGGAGGTTACTACGGCCATGGATTTTGGCTCTGGCGCTGGCCTGCCGGGAATCCCTATCCAGATCGCAAGGCCTGAATGGATCTTGACATTGGCGGAATCGCAAAATAAGAAGGCTGCGTTTCTGCGTGAAGCGATACGCGAACTGGGCCTCGTCCAACCTAATGTGCACGCAGGCCGAGTGGAAGACATGCCAGCCGGGCAGCAGTTCGATCTCGTCGCATTGCGGGCCGTGGACAATATGCGGCTCGCGCTACGGGCTGCCTATCTTCGTGTCAAAATCCGCGGCTGGATTGCGATTTTTACCTCCCAGCGCGAAACAGGCACGCTTCAATCTTCATTGCCAGCGATGGAATGGAGAGAGCCTGAAGCCATTCCCGGCTCGGAGCAAAGGATCCTCATGCTGGGCCGGAAAGATGCGTAGTCCGGAAGTGTTCCACGTGGAACATCTTGCTTCCCGACACCTGAACGAACATCGGTAGTTAAGAATGTTCCACGTGGAACATTCGTCCTGTCGGCGGAAATCTAAATGGCTTGTCCGGGCTTACGCCCGCCGTGTGACAATTGAAGAGAATCGCAATGGGGACCAGAAAACTTGACCCAGAATGTTCCACGTGGAACATTGGCTATCCGACGTGAAAACAACAAGAAGATTTCCACCGACGCAACTCTATTTCGCCGCTACCTTAGCGGCCCTACAATGATCTCTTAACCCTTGCAGTAACCACGATCTACAGGATTTTTCGCGCGCTAAGCTCGGAAGTCTTCCACAAATTCATCCCGGTAATGCACAGGCTTTTCCATTGCGCAATTCCGCTCTCGTTCTGTAACCTACGGTGCATCCCATGCGAAAAGTTATCGCGGTCGTCAATCAAAAAGGTGGAGTCGGTAAAACAACGACTGCGATCAATCTCTCGGCAGGTTTTGCTCTTGAAGGCATCCCCTGCATGCTCATCGACTGCGACCCGCAAGCCAACTCTACCGGAGGACTTGGATTTAGCCGAGATGAAGATCGGTCGTCTACCTATACGGTGCTGATTCAGGAATCCACGGTCGCCAACGCGCTCCTCGAGTCGGGGGTCGAAAATCTCAAGCTCCTGCCCAGCAGCAAGCACCTGATCGGGGCCAATGTCGAGCTGGTCCATGCGGAAGACCGGGCGTATCGCCTGCGCGATGCCCTAGCAAAATATGAAGGGGCGGAGCAATTGGTTGTTCTGGATTGTCCCCCGGCACTCGATCTGCTGACTTTGAACGCGCTGGTCTCGGCGGACACTCTTCTGATTCCCATGCAGGCGGAGTATTTTGCGCTGGAAGGTGTGAGCGAGCTGGTGCAAACACTGGATCGGGTGCGCGACGGCTTTCGGCCAGAGCTGGCGATTGAAGGCGTAGTGCTCACCATGTATGACGAGCGGACGAACCTCGCCCAGCAGGTAACGGAAAATCTGCGAGAATTTTTTGGCGAAAAGCTGCTGAAAACCACCATTCCGCGCAATATTCGTCTGGCAGAGGCCCCAAGTCACGGCAAACCCGTGCAAATATACGACGCTCGCTCCCGTGGCGCGGAAAGCTATATGGAGCTGGCGCGAGAGATTCTTCTGCGCAACAAGATTGAAAGCCCGCGGGAAAAGGCGCGGAAAGAGGCGGCAAAGCGCATGAATGGCCATAAGGTGCGCTTCTGGCCATACACCTGAGCCGATACCATAGTTCCAGCCTCGGACCATCACGGTCAACGGCAAATGATCCACAAATTTTCCGAAGCAGTTGGAGGCTTCTACCCCTATGAATCATGGAAATATCCCGATTAATTCGACCAATCCGAAATCCGAGCCGCCAAAGCGCCGTGCGCTGGGTAAAGGGCTGGAGTCGCTGCTCTCTGGGCGCAATTCGGCGATGGCTTCCGGCGCAGCTTCCGATGCACCGCCAGTTTCCGCGCCACATCCTTCTATGGCCCCAGCTTTCGTGGATCC
>JAJYGR010000189.1 GCA_021790655.1 Acidobacteriota bacterium
TCGGCTGCGCTCCGGGCGTACCTTCCAGGACAAGCCGGACTTGCTTGGCCCCTGGATCGGGGAAGAGGAAAGTAACGCGACCGTCGGGCTGTACCTGGGGAGATTGCGGCAGTTCTGGCCGTTGGCTGAACAGGGGAACTGCGGCCATGACCAGACAAATCGGTAGACAAAAACAAAGACGGTGGAGAAATAGGACGGATCGATGTCGGCGTATCATTGGGTACTCCAAATACAAGTGAAAAAATTCTCCTTATGAAATTCGTACGTTAATGAGAAGATAACCTGGGCCACGAACTGTCTCACCCACTATTTCTCCGGGATCTGGGGAGAGGACGGCACGGCGATGATCTCCAGTGTGCGAGAAGTGTAATCGGTGAGGTAGAGCGATCGTCCGTCAGGGGACAGGTTGACGTTTCTGGGAAACTCCCCCGCCGGTATGGTTTCAACGATGCTAGGTTGTGTCGGTTTGGAGACGTCGAGGACGGCGACACCTCCGTTGCTGTCCACGAAGCGGTTGGAGTTCGCGACAAGAAGTCGCCGTTCGTCTGCGAAGAGACGGATGCCTACGGGCGCCACGCCGCCGGAGGAGAATCCCCGCAGTAAGGCGTGCTCCGGATCGGAATCGAGCAAATGTGGGTTGAAGATGAGGATTCGGTTGTCGCCACGCGCGGAGACAAAGAGAGTGGACGCGTCCCTGGCCTCAATCACGCGCACCGGAGAGCATCCCGCTGCTACCTCAGAGAGTATGGCGCTTTGGCCCGAACCGGAGGCGATGGCGCGCTTCACATCGACGACAGTGATGAGGCCGTTCGGACGGGGTGGAGTCCCGATTCTCTGCACGCAGTCGTTCTTCGTCAGCATGGAATTGCCCATTCCAGAAAAGTGAGATACGCCCTTGGTCGGAAGGATCTCTCTCGCGACGTAGAGTCGGGAGCCATCCGGGGAGATGGTAAGGCTGGGGACCTTGTTTCCCGCCGGGATGTGTCCGATGGTCTGCACATGGGTGACGCGACCGGCGGCATCGTAATGCACTGTGAGGATACCGACATTGCCTCGTTGCCCCTGAAAGTGCCCATATTCGTTGGCGGAGAAAAGATATTTTCCATCTGGCGTGGAGACCACATCATAAGTACCCGCACTCTTGCCCTGAGCGGCAAAATAAGGCTTGGCCGTGCCGTGGATGGCGTCCTGCACATCGACGAAGGCGACGCCGGCATCTCCCACGCCGACGACAAGGGTCTTTCCGCCGGGAAGAAGGGTGATACCATTGGCACCCTTGCTACCGAGCCGAACAAGGCCGATGGATTGAAGCTTGCCACCCTCATTGCGGAAGATCTGAAGGCCGGAAACAACGCCATGCCGTTTGCCCGCCTCCGAATCCGGCGTGGAGTAGTTGGGTCCGCCTACATTGGTCACAGAGACGAAGATATATCGGGAATCCGAAGTCGCTAACGCCGCAGTGGGATTGCCGAGGGTGGGATAGTTGGCGATGCGTGCCGATGGGGTCTGCGCGTTTGCGCAGTAAAGAAAACCCGGGAGTAGCGCGAAAGCGAAAAGAGGTTGCAATTTGCATCTTAAAGTGCAGAACAATCTCATGGTTTCTCCGTTGCGAGAAAGCGTCATTGCGCCAGTTGTACTGCGTCGGGGAAGACGCCCGGCAGCGGCTGTGGCCCACTCATGTCGATCATTGCCTTCGGCTTAGGCAGTGGCTTGCGCGGCAGCATCTTGTCGCGCATGGCGGCGTTGTAGACAAAGATCGCCTCGACCACGGCGGCCTGTTGAAGGTCCCCCGGCTGGAGTTCCTCATACAAATCCATGTTAGAGTGGTGGGTCCGCGTCTTGTAATCGAGCGGGTCCTGAATGAACTGGAAGCCTGGAATGCCGACTGCGTCGAAGGACACATGGTCGGTGCTTGCGGTGTTGCGCAGGGTCAGCGTGGTCACGCCCAGGGGCTTGAGCGGCGCTATCCATTGCGCAAAAATCGGCGCGACCGAGGCATTTTCCTGTAAATAGACGCCGCGAATGCGTCCGCCACCGTTGTCCACGTTGAAATAGGCCGACACCAACTTCTGATCCGGCTTGATGGTAAGCGGACCTACCGGCTTGCGCAGCCATCCCGGAAGTTTCATTTGATCGGGGGCCGTTGAGACTGGATAACTGCCAAAGTGGTCCTTGACATAACCCCGCGAGCCGTCCAGTCCTTCCTCCTCGCCGCTCCACAAAGCCACCCGGATGGTGCGGCGCGGCTGCACATGCAGGGCCGTCAGAATGCGCATGACCTCCATCGCCACCACAGTGCCAGCCCCGTTGTCCGTGGCCCCGGTACCAGCGATCCAACTATCGAGATGTCCGCCAACCATGACGACCTGGTCTTTCAGGTTGGGGTCGGTGCCGGGAATTTCTGCAATCGTGTCGTAACCCTGTTCGTGGTCGCCGGTAAACTTCGTTTCCACATCCATCTGGACGCTGACCGGAACGTTCGCCTTCAGCAGGCGATACATACGGCCGTAGTGCTCAATCGCCATTACGACGACTGGCACCTTCACACGATGATCGGCGTTATAGGGCTGGGTGCCCAATGCCGCGCCGTTGTCGTCGAAGAAGGTCCCGCCGGAACCTCCACCGTCCGGAGCATCGCGGCTGGGCACGATGACGCCCGCCACATGTTCATCGGCAAAGAATTGCGCGACTTTGTCGATCAGCTCACGGCGCTTGAACGCTGCCTGGACACGCTTCTGGAGATCGGACGCCTGGCCACTCGGGGCGGGATATTCGGCCAGCGCATCCAACTGCTGTTGGCTGAAGCGCGTGAACAGCGGCTCGTCCACCGGCGGGACGGCACGCATCGGTCCGAACAGTACGATCTTCCCAGCCAGCTTACCTTTATACTGGGCGAAATCCTTCTCGTCCTGAATGTTGACCCAGACAGCATCCCCGGTCACCGGGCCATTGGTGGAAGGCGACCATGGCGTGGCCTGCGCGATGAAGACCGCCGTATCGGGCGAGACCATTCTGACCCAGGTGTTCAATTGCTGCCAGCCCATGCCAAACTCACCCCACGATTCCAGGTGCGCATTCATGCAGCCCATGGTCGTGAACTGGTCCCGCGTCCACTTGTTGGCCTTCGCCATATTGGGGGAACCGGTCAGTCGCGGGCCGATATCATCGGCCAGCGCACTGGCGTAGCCCATAATGTGCGAGTGGTTGAATCCCTCGTCCATGATGCGCTGGTACATGGCGAGATCGATCTTCTCGGTCGCCGGCTGTTCCGCTTGCGGTGCCGCAACAGTCGCAGGCTGGGAGCCGTGGGCAAGGTGAGTTGGTTTCTGGTGAGCGTTCTGCGCCGCCAAAGGAAGGCTGACGAGAACTAGCGCCGCCATCCAGTCGCGCGCGTGAGTGCGTGTATTCACCACTGGGTTATTCCTCCAAAAACATGACACCTGCAAAAAACGGCAAGCATGGGAGATGCCGCGACTAGAGCCTGTTGTGAACTTTGTGCGAATAAGTCTTTTGTAATCAGTGGGCGTTCATGGCAAAATACGCGCAAATTGACCTCCGTCTGAAAACGCATTATCGGTGCGACCAGTTGGGAGCAATTTGCCAAGGAATATGCCTCTTGTGGGTCCTCCTGTGATCCACGGTCTTTTCAAAGTTCATAACAGGCTAGAAGTAGAACTTGCCAGCAATCTGGATGGCGCGACCCGGTTGGGGATCGCCTGATCCCGGCTGGATCACCGAGGTGATCTGACCGAAATGCGGGCCGGCGCTGAAGTTGCTATTTGGGCCAGCGAAGTTTGCGTGGTTGAAGGCGTTGTATGCCTCCAGACGAAGTTGGATGAAGCGTGGGCTGTTTTCTCCTCCCAGGGGCAAATTTTTGTACAGTTCGATATTGGAATAGTCGAATCCGGGGCCATGGAAGAAGTTGCGCTTTACGTTTCCGAAGGTCCCGATCGGCTCGGAGGAAAAGACGCTGTTATTGAACCAATAATGTCCCGGAGCTCGCGGATTGAGGCTCGGGATGTGGAAGGTGGAGGTATTCGGCGTGTCCGGGCAAGCATAATAGCTGAACTGGTCGCAGTAGAGCGAGTTGAATACACTGGTTTCGGCGACGGTCACCGGGAAGCCGGTCTGCATTGCCGTGATGCCGGTAAGGTGCCAACCGCCGAGCGCGTAACGCACATACCGATTGTCGTTCATGCTGTGCAGCAGCGGCACCTGATAGTTGTACAAGGCCACCAGCCGGTGCCGCGCGTCATAGTCGGAATCGCCGTAGCTTAAGTACTGGAAACCAGGGACCCAGTTCGTTCCCAAATTATGGAAACCGGAGCTTTCCAGGCCCGAGGCATTGTCCATGGCATGGCTGTAAGTATAGGCCACGGTAAAGTACAGGCCGTGGCTCGTTTGCTTGGCGACCGAAACCTGTAGGGAGTTGTAGTTGGAAGAGCCGTCGGTATGCTGTGTGCCGACCGAAAGGTAATACGGGAGTTTGGTCCCCGGAATGGTTGCGGGCTGGTCCTTATACTGAGGAAAAAGCAGTGAGGCGGCGGCCCGATTGGACACGCAGGCCGGATTCGCCAGGCAGGCGGCCTGCCCCGCAAGCGTGATTTGGTCGCCTTCATAGGTCCGCACCAGCTTCCTTCCAAGTGAGCCTACATAGGCGACGGTCAACACCATATTGCTGGGCAGCGCGCGCTGGACATTCAGGTTGTAGTTATAGGTATAGGGAACGGCATAGGTAGGGCTGGTGTTGTTGAGGTCCAGCGGTTCATAGGGACGGAAATTGACCGCCTGTCCCGGCTGCGGCGCGGTAAATGGAAAGGGATTGTTTTCGGAGAGCCCCGCTCGGCCGGCAACGTCCTGGAACGGATTCGCAAAGGCTGGACTCCCTCCAACATCCGCAGCGCCATGGGAGCGGAACACGAACGGCGGATCCCCAAGATTTTGCAGACTGCCTTCTTCCTGGTTGCGGTTGTAATAAACGCCGAAACCGCCGCGCACCGAGAAAAGGTGCGACCCCGGCGTTCCGGTCAGCGGGCCCAAACCGCCGTCTGGCGACCAGGCGAAGCCAACACGCGGCGCGACATTGGCGAGCTTGGTGGTGGGGCCTCCATAGGTGTTGCAGCCGGGATCGCCAGGCCAGAGCAGTCCCGGAGGTCCGCCGGGAAATACTTTCGATTGCGCTGTGGTATCTGTCCAGCAAGTTACGCCTATGCGTCCGAACTGGAGCATCGCGTAAGGAGTTTCGGTGTCATACCCCAGGCCATAGTTCACAGTCATCGCGTCCGACACCTTCCAGTTGTCCTGGGCATAGAAATAGTATTCCCACGCGCTGGCAATGATGTCTCCTGGAGAATTTTGACCATAGTTCTGCGGAACGCCCGTTAGAAAATCGATCATGGGATCGCCGGAACTATAGGTGCCTCCGCCGCCGAAACTGAAGGACCCGTTGTTCGACGCGTAGAAAGGATTGCTGACGGTATAGTGCTGGATGTTGGCGCCAAATCTCAGGTTGTGGTTCCCCGCGACCTTGCTGAAGTTGTCCATAAAGTCGTAATTCCCGCCAATGCGCGGCTGCGGGCCATTATGGCTGAAGCCAAGCGAGAAGTATCCTGTAATGCCGATAAACGGCAGCGACTCGGCAGCCTTGTCCGAAGATGTGATGTTGAAACCGGCGGTCGAAGGCGCTACTGGGGTCGCGGGGTTGACCCCGTTGTCGTTGAATCGGAAATAGCTTGCCCGCAACTCATTGAGCGTTGTCTGATTGAAGGTGTGGGTATAGTCCGCATTGAAAAAATAGGTATGGGCGGTATTGACTTCGGCGAAGCCAGGAAGAGTAGATCCGGTAAATGGAAGGGTATCGGTGGTAGGGGCCGATTCCCAAATGACCGACCCGAAGAGCGAGTCCTTTTGTGTCAGTTGCTCATCGATGCGAACGATATACTGATCGTCGCTCAACGTATTGGCGGTGTTGTAGTTGTAGTAGGCATTGGTGCCGAGGGTCTCGTTCGCCGCTGGCACATATTTCTTTACCAGCGCAGCCGAGATCGTATTGAAATCGGTTGGCGAGAGTTGTCCTGTCGGAAAACACTTGTTCCACGGGGTTCCCGCTTGGCACGATCCAATGGTAAACGGTATGGGGTGCGAGGAAAGTCCCTTCGTCGCGTTCGTGCCATGGGTAAGCAGGTTCGTGTCCGCGGAGAAGTTACCGGTAAGTTGAGCGCTGCTGAGCACCGGCGTAAGGATCGTTGCTCCCGCAACGTTCCGGATGCCCTGATACGCGAAGAAGAAGAAGGTATGGTCCTTGTAGATGGGGCCGCCAAGCGTGCCACCGAACAGGTTTTGGTGGAAGACGGGTCGAATGTACGAAAAATAGTTGCCGTTGTTCAGGAAAGTATCGCGATAAAATTCAAACGCATCGCCGTGGAACTGGTTGGTGCCGCTCTTCAGCGCCTCGTTGATGATCGCGCCGGAGTTGCGGCTGAATTCCGGGTTGAGCGTGCTGGTGACCACGTTGAATTCCGCCAGGGCGTCCGGGTTTGGAGTAAGGCCGGCCGTATTGAGACCGCCAAAAGTAATGTCGCCACCATCCAGCATGAAAGAATTTTCAGGGGTCTGGCTGCCGTTGGTGGAGAAGGTCCCGAAGCGATCCGAGGACTCCACCACGCCGGGAGTGGTCTTTTGCAGTTGGACAGGGTCGCGTCCGAGGAGCGGCACGTCCACAATCTCCTGCCCTCCAATGGTGGTCTTCAATTGCGAATCGGAGGTTTGCACCTGAACCGTTGCGGACGTTACCTGAACAGTTTGGGAAATGCTGCCTGCTACAAGCTTGGCATCGATCTGGCGTGCCGCGTTCAGGTTCAGTATCAGTCCGGTAGACTTAAACGTCTCAAATCCCGGTTTATCGACGGACACCGTGTAGGGGCCACCGATATGCAACTGCGGAAATATGTAGTAGCCCTTGCTGTCGGTCGTGATGGTAGTAGAAATTCCCGTGCTGACGTTGAGCGCGGTCACTTTGGCGCCGGGCACCACCGCGCCAGCCGAATCCATCACAGTACCGTGGATGGATGCATATACGATTTGGGCGGACGCGCGAGGAGGCAGTAGCCCAACAATGGCTGCCACAAGAAACAAGCTTAAGGCAAGCAGTTTGCAATGCACCTTCATCTGGATGGGTCTCCTAAAAAAAGGTTTAGCTTCCGTCGCGACCAAGGTGAGTCAAAACACCAATAGTATTGCGCCGAAAGGGGCTTAATTCACCATTGATTCGCGATAGGGAACTTCTAGAATCAATAGATTGCTGGAAAGGGAACACCTCCTGCAAGCAATTTCGATTCCAATTGCGCGCTGTTTTTACTTGGAGGGATTGATTCAATAAATAGAATGAGTTACTGGCCACCGATTGTTCTCTACAATAATCCGCGACGTCCGTACCTATGTAAATTGGGATTGCACTGCGCGCGGTTCTTCCAGATACTGTAGATTTTTTTGAAATTTTGAAAAATATTTTGCCCTCCATGTCAGCAACGTCAGCAACATAACGCGGAAGCAGTGCTTCCAGAAATGCGAGATGTTG
>JAJYGR010000036.1 GCA_021790655.1 Acidobacteriota bacterium
CATTGGCCCGCATCGCGATGTCGTAGGCATTTGGGCGGCAGCAGCGCGCAAACAGGGGATGCGACTCGGCGTCACCGTCCACCAGGCGCGCAATTGGTGGTGGTTCCAGACCTCGCATGGGGCCGATAAAACCGGCCCGTTGGCTGGCGTTCCGTATGATGGCGATCTCACCGCAGCCGAGGGGAAAAATCAGTGGTGGCAAGGATACGATCCACAGCGGTTGTACGGCGCCAAGCACCCAGCCGATGCGCTGCCCGATGTTTCTTACGTGAAGAACTTTTATGACCGCACCCGCGACCTGATCGACCAGCACGATCCGGATCTCCTCTACTTCGACAACTCGCTGCTTCCGCTGGGATGGGGTGGCATGAACATCGCCTCTTACTTCTATAACCACAATCTGAAGACCCATGGTGGAAAGATGGAAGCCGTCGTCACAGGCAAGCAGGTACCCGATCGGCTGGCTAAGGCGCTGGTGGCCGACTATGAACGCGGCCTGACCAACCGGATCATGCCGTATCCATGGCAGTCGGAGACCTGCATCGGCAAATGGCATTACCAGCGCAAGCTGTTTGAACAGCCGGGAAAATACGGCGGCTACATGCATCCCCGCGACATCATTCACTGGATGATCGACACGGTCAGCAAGAACGGCACATTCATTTTGAACATCCCCGGAAAACCCGATGGCACCATCGACCGTAAGGAGATTGCGTTTCTCGACCAAATGACCGAATGGATGCAGGTCAACGGCGAAGCCATCTATGCCACGCGTCCATGGAAGATATTCGGCGAAGGGCCAGACACAGTGAAAAGCGGCTCATTCCAGGGCAACAGCATCAGCAAGCTCGGGCCGCGGGACATTCGGTTCACTCGCAACAAAGCCAACACAGTGGTCTACGCTATCGTGCTTGGCTGGCCTGGGACAGAGGCGGTTATTCACGCATTGGGAACGGACAGTCCGCAGTTGCCGGGTAAGGTTGCAAATGTCGAATTACTTGGCTACCGGGACAAGCTCCAATTCCGGCAGGGCGCGTCCGCTTTGCATGTGCAGCTCCCAGCGCAGAAGCTGTCCGATTATGCCATCGCCCTGAAAGTCACTCTTGCATAGATTGTTGTTTTTTGGCAGCCCGGGTATCAAGACAGATGAACTTGTCCTGCCGTATTGGTTGATCCCAGCGGAATGGCTCTCACACAACTTCTACATGTGGCGCGCGCGGATTTGGAAGTGATCGAGCAGCGCCTCTGCTCGCCCGGTCTGCTTCTGGGAATCGAGGCCGAAATAAGCGCCGTGAAAGAGCGGAATTACGTGGGCCGTTAGAGAAAAGTCAAGGTTCGGACGCTGGGCAACCATGCCGATCAGTTTTTCTGCAAGCCCAATCCTCTGGATTATGGACCTGAACAAGAGTAGAAATGGAACGCATGAAGAATCGAAAGAAGAGTTAGCGTCTGTTGTTAAGGGAGGATTCAATCCAATGAATGATTTGTCTCGCCGTAAGTTTTTGCAGACGAGTGCCATAGCGGCGGGGGGGCTCTTTACGCCAAACGCAAACGCGATTGCGTTGGAGCCTCAAGCGCAATCCGCACCGAGTAAACCTGGCGGCCCCAACGACCGCATTCGGTTTGGCATCATCGGCGTGGGGATGGAAGGCTCTGGCGTTTTGGCCAATGCCTTGGCGCTCCCCGGAGCAGAGTGTGTTGGCGCTGCCGATCTCTACGATGGCCGCCACACCCTGGCGAAAGAAATCACCGGCAATCCGAATCTTCATACGACGCGGCATTATCAAGAATTGCTGGATCGCAAAGACATTGACTGCATTCTCGCCGCCGTGCCGGATTTCTGGCATAAGCAGGTGGTGGTGGATTCCTGTAACGCGGGCAAGGACATTTATTGCGAGAAGCCGATGTCGCACACCGTGGCCGAAGGCTTTGCAATGGTCCACGCCGCCGAAACGAACAACCGGGTCGTGCAAATCGGCGCGCAACGGGTCAGTTCCATGTTGTGCGGCAAGGCGCGCGAAATGTATCGGGGCGGGGCCATTGGAGATGTCATAATGGTCGAGCTTACGTTGGGACGCAATAGCCCAACCGGCGCATGGGAATATCCCCCTCCCCCTGATTTGTCTCCTGCAAATCTCGATTGGGACACCTGGCTGAAAGACACTCCGAAGATACCTTTCAATCCGGACCGATTTGCCCGTTGGCGCTGCTGGCGGGATTATGGCACTGGCGTGGCCGGGGATCTGATGGTGCATTTGCTGAGCGCGATGCTGTTCACTCTTGGCTGGAATGAGCCTCCTCGTTCCGCTGTCTCGCTGGGCGGCATCTACCGGTGGAAGGACGGTCGCGACATGCCGGACTTACAGACCGTGTTGTTCGACTATCACGGCATCCCGGTCTACGTCCGTTTAGATCAAGACTCAAGAACGCCGGAGCGTGCTCTCTACATGGGCCCGAAAGGGCTTCTGGATACGAACCAGTTCAGCATCACCTATTCCCCCCAGTCGGGGGTGAACACTTCTCCCAGTTACTATGCGAGTAGTTTCCCTAAAAAAATGCGGGAAGAATACGTTCGGGATTGGTACGCGAAGCATGGCGTACAGCCCGGAAAAGATCCACTGACAGAACAGGTCGTTTATACAGGCGATGACTGGGATGACCTGAAACCGCATCTCTGGACTTTTTTTGAAGCCGTAAAGAGTCGCAAACCCAACGTAGAAAATGCTGTTTTTGGCAACCATGCCGCCATTGCCTGTCACATGGCGAACGAATCCTATTTTCGCAAGCAGCAAGTCTTTTGGGATGATGCTTCTCGGACAGTCAAGACGTCTTAGCTTCGTGACCATAACAACGAAAAGAGTTACGTATCTCTCGTAATTAGGAGTATTTCTTATGAAGATTCAAAGAAGGATATGGAGTGTAGTTTCGCTGATTGCGATCATGTGTGGCTGTGGACTCGCACAAGGTGGAAAAAAAGATGCCTCCTCCGCCACTCAGAACTCAATCACGCCTTTTTTAGGCCACTGGGACCTTACATTGAAAGCGCCAGATCGTAACTATCCTTCCTGGCTGGATCTGTATCAAGTCAACGGTGTTCTCAAGGCAGAGATGGTTGGGCGCTGGGGAAATGCGCGTCCACTTCCCAAAGTAGACATTACCAGCGGCACGCTCACCTTTGTTTCTCCAAAGGAGGAAGAAGACAGCAAGACAGACATGGTCTTCAAGGGGAAACTTGTTGGCGGAGTTCTTTCGGGCACAACCTCTGGGCCAAATGGTACTCCCTGGACATGGACAGGAGTGAAAGCACCTTCGCTGGCAAGAACTGCAAGCCCACGATGGGGAACGCCCATCACACTGTTTAATGGAAAAAATCTGGATGGATGGTATGAATACTCCACCAATTCTTCTCCACAATCTCGACACTGGAAGGTCGTCAATGGCACGCTCATAAGTCCCAGCGAAGGGGCCGAGCTTGTAAGTAAAAAGAAGTTTGAAGATTTCAAACTCCACATCGAGTTCAATTGTGGGCCAACATCCAATAGTGGCGTCTATCTGCGCGGACGCTATGAAGTGCAAATTGAGAATGAATCTATGGGCGAGCCGCCGAATCGGCAAACGGGCGCAGTGTACGGTTTTCTGACGCCGTCGCCTGCAATGCCTCGAACCACAGGAAAATGGCAGACGTATGACATCACTCTGATCGGGCGTAAAGTCACTGTCGTTCAGGATGGCAAGACGATCATTGACAACAAGGCGATCCCCGGGATCACCGGCGGTGCTCTCGATAGCCATGAGGGTCAACCCGGCCCGATTTATCTACAAGGAAGCGAGAAAGGGCATGTTTCCTTTAGAAATATCGTTGTAACGCCAGCAGTGAAGTAATGTGTCAGAAAGAACTAAATACGAAATCGAACTATCGCTCGAAGACGATGTGACAATCCGAATGCCACACACGAGTACGGGGAACGACTGCGCCGAAGCCAGCCATCTCCCTGCTGGTATCCCTGCCTGATAGAAACTGCATCCAAGTTTCTTTATTAAATATCGTTGTAACGCCAGCAGTGAAGTAATGTGTCGGAAAGAACTAAATACGAAATCGAACTATCGCTCGAAGACGATGTGACAATCCGAATGCCACACACGAGTACGGGGAACGACTGCGCCGAAGCCAGCCATCTCCCTGCTGGTATCCCTGCCCGATAGAAACTGCATCCAAGTTTCTTTATTCCTAAACACGTTGGGAGGAGGCCTTATGGTGGCTGCCAACCGGGAAGTAGGGTTACAGGAATTTGGTCCCACATTCGCTTGAGTGCTGTAGAGTGCTTGAAAAGTCCCCAAGATTAAATTGCAAATCGCGCTGATTTTGTTCTTGGGCCAAATCCTATCGTAGACTGAGGATTCACAAACTAATTCAGAGGACATTATGGCGATCAAAACAGTTGCACTTAACAATGGACCTTATCTGATTACTGGCGATTTGTCTCAACTCGAACTCACAGATGCGAATGGAAACCGCTACGATCTGAGCGGAAAAGAGAAAGTTGCGCTCTGCCGCTGCGGCGCGTCGATCAATAAACCTTTTTGTGATGGCCAGCATTCCAAGATCGGATTCAAGGCGGCAGAATCCGCAGTCAAAGCTGAGTAAGAGAGTTCTCGTAGCCGACATTAAGGACCGACCGCTCACGCTTTGGCGAGAGCGGTCGGTTGTGCAAGCGAAGGCGAGTGCCCGAATAGTTTCATCCACGCCTGACGATTTCGTTGTTGGCTGCGAAATGAAAAGTTCGCTGCTTCCATCCAGAAATGGAAACTTACAGTTCAGCCAAAAACCTCTGTTCGTATGCATCGAAGAACTGTCCCACCACGGCTATACTGGTAGTTCAAGGGAAAGTGTTTCTGCCTATGGCCACGCATCTGGATGAGATTCTGGCATCAACGCGACTTGATTTGGTACGCCGCAAACAGACTGCGGACCACGCAGCGCTGGAACGTCGTGCTGCCGCACATACGCCACGGGGCTTTGCCAAGGCACTGCGACAACGCTCGCAAAACCATCCCGCCATCATTGCAGAACTAAAAAAAGCTTCGCCATCGCGTGGCTTGATCCGGGAAGATTTTCAGGTTGCTCCTCTTGCAGCCATGCTGGCTGGCGCGGGTGCGGCGGCGCTTTCTGTTTTGACGGAAGAGCATTTTTTTCAAGGCAGCCTTGGCAATCTCAAGCAAGCATCTGCGGCTGTCTCCATTCCATGCCTGCGTAAAGATTTCATCGTAGATGATTTTCAAATTCTTGAAGCGCGCGCTTGCTGCGCCGACGCCATTCTTCTGATTGCTGCTGCGCTCGATGATGTATCTCTCCGCCATTTAACGAAGGCCGCACATGCGCAAAGCCTGGACGTACTGTGCGAGGTACACAATGCCGAGGAGCTGAATCGAGTGCTGGGTCTAGGCTGCGATGCCATCGGCGTCAACAATCGCAATCTACGAACGTTTGAGGTGCGTCTGGAAATATCTTTGGCATTGGCAGATCGGTTGCCTGCGGACGCAGTATGCGTTGCAGAGAGCGGCATCCGCACCGCCGCCGACTTGACCCGGCTTCGCGCTGCCGGTTATCACGCATTTCTGATTGGTGAGTCGCTCATGCGGCAAGCTCATCCCGGCAATGCATTGTCTGAACTGATGGCCGCTGCCGCGTCACGCGAGGTGCCCGCCTGAAGCGGATGCCATGTGGGTAAAAATCTGCGGAATAACGTCACTGGAAGATGCGCAGTTCGCTGTTTCTGCAGGGGCGGATGCGGTGGGATTTGTTTTTGCAAACAGTCCGCGGCGTGTCACACCGGAGATTGTCCGCGAAATTATCCACGCGCTTCCTTCCAACGTGGAGAAAATTGGAGTGTTCGTCGATGCTTCTGCCGATGAAATTATCGCCACCATTGAGGCTGCTGGATTGACTGGCGTGCAACTCCACCGCGAATATTCTGCTGCCGAGGTTTCAAATATGCGCGCGCGGCTGAAGAGATTTGCCAGAACTCCGCGGGTCGTGCGCGTGGCGCCCTACGATGGAGATTCTGCCGGCTTCGCGCGTCAGTTGCAATCACTGGCTGCGCTGCCAGTCGCCGATGACGATCCAACCGTCGTGCTTGTCGACACGCGTGTAGACGACAAGGTTGGGGGGACGGGCATTCCGTTTGATTGGGGCGCGGCACAAAATGCCTTCCATCGACATGCCGCAAATCTTTGTTTGATTACGGCCGGCGGCTTGCAGCCGGAAACCGTCCGCCAGGCCATCCAAACCATGCGACCGTGGGGAGTGGACGTTTGCAGTGGAGTTGAAAGTGTTCCGGGCAGAAAAGATCACCGGCGGGTGGCGGAATTTATCCGTGCGGCACGAGCAGCAGCCGTCGAATTTGCAGAAGCGACACAACGATAGAAGGATCGAATGGCAGAAAAAAGTCGAACTCAGCTTGAAATGCCCCCAGTTGCAACGGTCCCCGGACGCTTTGGCGCCTATGGCGGGCGTTACGTTCCAGAAACGCTTATGGCTGCGTTGCAGGAACTGGAGTCCGCCTACGCGGAGGCGCAAAACGATCCTGCCTTCGCCAGTGAACTTGCCTATCTGCTGCACCATTACGCCGGTCGTCCCACGCCGCTCTACTTGGCAGCGGGGCTGTCGGAGTCTTTGGGCGGCGCGAAGATTTATTTAAAGCGCGAAGATTTACTGCACACTGGAGCGCACAAGATCAACAACTGTCTCGGCCAGGGACTGCTCGCCCGGAGAATGGGAAAGCAGCGCATCATTGCAGAGACCGGCGCGGGCCAGCATGGTGTTGCGACGGCGACTGTGTGCGCGCTGTTCGGCATGGAATGCATCGTCTATATGGGCGAAGAAGATATGCGCCGCCAGGAACTGAATGTGTACCGTATGCGCCTGCTTGGCGCGGAGGTGCGCGGCGTCAGTTCTGGTTCCGCGACGCTGAAAGATGCCATCAATGAAGCGATGCGGGACTGGGTGACGAACGTTCGCACCACGCATTATTTGTTGGGTAGCGTGTTGGGCGCGCACCCTTATCCTACGATGGTGCGCGATTTTCATCGCGTGATTGGCATTGAAGCGCGTCAGCAAATTCTGGAAGCAGAAGGGGTATTGCCGACAGCAGTGCTGGCCTGTGTTGGCGGAGGCTCGAACGCCATCGGCGCGTTCTATGAATTTATTCCCGACAAAAATGTTCGTTTGATCGGGGTCGAGGCAGGTGGGCGCGGACCGGCACTCGGCGAACATGCTGCGCGATTCCAGGGTGGCTCTCCGGGCGTGCTGCAAGGGACATATTCTTATGTGCTGCAGGATGATGCCGGTCAGATATCCAACACGCATTCCGTTTCCGCTGGACTCGATTACCCCTCCATCGGCCCGGAACACGCGGCGTTGCACGATTCCGGTCGTGCCGAATATGTGTCCGCAGATGACAATGCCGCCTTGCAGGCGACAGTGACACTGGCACGCGCGGAAGGAATTCTGTCGGC
>JAJYGR010000309.1 GCA_021790655.1 Acidobacteriota bacterium
ACGAACTCGGTTCTGGCGAAACGCATGTCGGACATCATCGATTTCGACTGCGGAATGATCGCTACTGGAGAAAAGACAATTCAGGAATCTGCCGATGCGATTCTGGAATACATTCTTCAGATAGCGAGCGGAGAGAAGCAGACCAAAGCGGAAATAAGACAGCAGAACGATTTCATCCCGTGGAAACAGGGGATCTCGCTCTGATGCATTTTCAGGTCGAATGTTAACAAAACTTGGGGTGCCCCATCCTTTGTGGGTACTTTGCACAAAGGGTGGGAGAGCACGACTCTAAATGGCCGAACATCCCAGCAGCGGCATCAGATCGGATGGTTTGTGAATCAGCACGTCCGGCGGCGCCACTTCGAGTGAGTGCGGCGAAAGGCCGTAGCTGCAGCCAATGGAAAATGTCCCCGCATTTTGTGCGGTCAGGATGTCGATGTCCGAATCCCCAATCATCACGGCCTCATCAGGAGCAACCTGGGCTTCGCGCAACAGGGTCTCCAATCCAAGAGCGTCCGGCTTTTTTGTCTTAAAGCTGTCGCCGCCGTAGATGCGGAACATACCTTCCGCTAGCCCCAGGGCTTCGCAAATCGCGCGCGAAGGCCCGACAGGCTTGTTGCTTAAGACGGCGATCGTTGGCTGTCGCGGGTGATAGCGCAGCGCTTCCAACAATGGGAGTACACCTTGATAGACGTAAGTGTTGTCCAGCTTGTGCTCGCGATAGAAGGAGAGAAAGTATGTGACCGCCTCTTCGATTAGCGCGGCGTCGTCAGGGTCGCCAAGGGCGCGCCGCACAAGCATCCCCGCTCCGTCGCCGATGTAAGTGGCTATCACGTCCTCTGGCAATTCATGCCGATGAAAATGGCGCAGCGTTGCGTTGACGGACTGCGAGAGATCGGCACGCGAGTCGATCAGCGTTCCATCAAGATCGAAAACAATCAGTCGCAGTTGTTCGGCGGGAATTTTGCGCAGGACATAAACCATTTCTTTACTGTAAGCGATGGGGGGCCTCTCTTGAACTTCACTCGCTCCAGAGTTCGTCATTCCGCCAGCCCTACTCTAAGTCGATATCGCCCGAACCGGTAAACATCTTGACAACCGGGCCGCCGCCGTTGACTGGTCCTCGCAGCACGCCATGAGAGATGTGGCCGGATACAGTGATTGGCAATTTTGAGTCTATGCTGCCGGAACCGCTCTCTGCATCCAGGGTGAACTTTGCATTCGGGTCTGCATGAAAGTGGATGGAGCCGGAACCTGTTTCAAGCTTCCAGCCGGATGTGGGCACGCCGGAAATGGTGAGGCTGCCCGAGCCGGTGTTGGCTTTCAGGCCGCCATGAACAGCAGCTGCTGTAATACTTCCCGAACCTGTTTCCAGTTTTGCATCGGTGACTTGCGAATCGCGAATGTCCACATCGCCGGAGCCGGTCTGTGCTTTTAATGTTCCTTGCGCAGCCTGCACGTCGATGCTGCCAGAGCCGGTTTCCAGCTTGGAGTCGGTGCCGATGCCTTTCGCGCGAATACCACCGCTACCGATGTCGGCGTGCAGAAAGCCGCTGATAGTTTCCACATGGATATCGCCCGATCCTGAGTCGGCCTTGACAGTCGCATTTTTAGGAATGGAAATCTCGTAGTCGATGGCGATGTTGTGGAACAAGTGGCCGCTGCAGGTGTCGCGATCTCCGACCTGGATGGCGTTGCCATTCTGTTGAATCGGCGGCTTGGCGGCAATTTGCTTCATATCATCGGAGCTTCCGAACATACTCCAGCTACTGCTATGGATCTTCCCGGAGATATGGATGTTGTTTCCATCCACTCCATACACATGGATCTGGCCAGAATTGGTGCAGACATCCAACGCAACAGTGCCGTTGGCGGTCAAGGAGCGCTGGAAGCTTATATCCGCAGCGAAGGCAAACGTGGAGGCACAGATGAGAGTGAGCGTGGTAAGAACTGTGGAGAGAGAGCGCATATAAGGAACTCCTTCGATACTGGACTATGGAAAATTCACAGCCCGATCAGGAAGAGATACGAGAGATTCCTGCAAATAGTTCCAGAAATGCGTCGCGGATATTCTTCGTCGCCACTCCCGAAGAGGCAAGGCCTGCTAGACTTTGAGGCAAATGCCCACGTTGCCGCTATTTCGGGCCGCCGCCATAGTGGCGTTGATTTTGTGCAACGCGTTTTTTGTTGCTGCGGAGTTTGCCCTGGTTTCTCTCCGCCGGACGCGTGTTCAGCAATTGATTGAGCAGAAGCGCGCGGGTGCGCGAATCGTGGCGGATTTGCAGGCGAATCTGGATGAATTTCTGCCTGCCGTGCAGATCGGCGTCACACTGGCCAGCCTGACGCTTGGCTGGCTGGGAGAACCCTTTGTTGCGCGTTTTTTGCATCCATGGTTTTCGATTCTGCCTCAGGCGCGATTGTATGGCAACTTGTTATCGGCCATGCTGGCCTTTTGTTTGATTACCTATTTGGAAGTATTGTTCGGCGAGCTGGTGCCAAAGTCGCTGGCGTTGCGCCAGGGAGAAAAAATGGCGCTGGCGATGGCTGGACCCATCGATATTTTCATGCGCGTGACGCGTCCAGCAGTCCACTTGATGAATGCTTCCGCGGAAGTTGTGCTGCGATTGTTCCGGTTGTCGCGCGTCCCAGAGGGCAGCGTGCATTCTCTGGAGGAGCTGAAATTGATCACCACGGCGACGCGGCATACGGGTCTGCTGCCGGAAAAACAGGAGACGATTATTCATCGCGTGCTGGATTTGGATACCATCACAGTTCGCGAAATTATGACTCCACGGCAAAAGATTTTTTCTTTGCCAGCGGACCTTCCTCTTGCCGAAGCCAACGCGCGCATCACGCAGATTCAACGTTCGCGCGTGCCGGTTTTCGATCCCGCGCGAGGCCCGGAGCACATTGTCGGCGTGGTCTATGCCAAGGACTTGGCGCGCATGATGCACTTTCGCGCTATCGTCCAGGCCACACCGCAGGCCACGTTTCTGCGCGGCGACCAGGAACTCCGTCTAAGTCATCTGATGCATGACGTGATTGTGGTCCCGGAGACAAAAGGTGTCTCCGAGCTGCTGACAGAATTTCAAACGCGCAGGCGGCATCTGGCCATCGTGGTGGATGAGTTCGGCTCTGTCACTGGCCTGGTGACTGTGGAAGATGCGCTGGAACAGATCGTCGGAGAGATGGAGGATGAATTTGACATTCACGACAGCTCCATGCAGAAACTTTCCTCCGGTACTGTGGTGCTGGAGGGCAATGTGACCCTGCTCGATCTGGAAACGCAAATGGGCTGGCATCTCCCGCACGATGGTGGAGTGGAGACCCTGGCAGGTTTTCTCCTGGTGCACATGCAGAAAATTCCAGTCGTTGGAGATTTTATTGTGCATGACGGACGCAGATTTACCGTGGTCTTGATGGAGGACCGGCGCATTACCCGTGTGCGTGTCGAGCCGGAAATGTCTGCCACTCCCGATGCCAAAGATTCTGCTACTGTCGAAAGTAAACGAAGCGGGGAGCAAATTGTCGGGGAAAGATGAGGCGAACAGGTCCGCATGAAATCTGCATGGCGAACCATTTTTAAACGCATGTTGCTCCTGCTGCCTGTCCTATGGGTTGTGGTGTCGCTCATCTTTTTTCTGATTCATCTTGTGCCGGGTGATCCGGTGGAGCAGATGCTCGGTGAGGGAGCGACGGCCTCGGACATCGGCGCTTTGCGCCATGCGTATGGGCTGGATGTGCCGCTCGGCACGCAGTATGTCCATTATTGGAATGGTGTGCTGCACGGGAACCTGGGGCACTCTATTCGGTTGAATATGCCGGTGACGCGGCTGATTTTGTCGCGTTATCCATACACGCTCGAACTGGCGGTCCCGGCAATTCTTTTGGCAATTCTTCTGTCTCTTCCGGCGGGGATTGCGTCGGCGCGGCATCGTGGAAAGTGGCAGGACCAAAGCCTGGGCGTTGTCAGCCTGTTTGGAGTTTCGTTTCCCAGTTTTACGCTGGGACCGATCCTGATTTTAATTTTCGGCATTTTATTGGGGTGGCTTCCGGTCTCGGGAACTGGCTCGTGGCCGCATTACGTACTGCCCACGATGACGATGGGGACCGCGCTGGCAGCAATTTTGACGCGTATGGTGCGCACCTCCATGCTGGAGGAGCTAGGTCAGGACTATATTCGCACCGCGCGCGCCAAGGGGCTTTCGGAGCGGGCCGTGGTGTATCGCCATGCGCTGCCCAATGCCATGATTCCGCTGTTGACGGTGCTTGGCCTACAGTTTGGTACTCTGCTGGCTGGCGCGATTGTGACCGAGACGATTTTTTCCTGGCCCGGAATTGGCCGCCTGACTATTGCAGCTATTTCCAATCGTGATTACCCTTTGGTGCAGGGCTGCATTTTGGCGATTGGCCTGACGTATGTTCTGGTGAATCTCCTGACCGATGCTCTCTACGTGATCGTCAACCCGCGCATCCGGCAGTGAGCGGAAAAAATCTTTCAGAAGCGCTTTGCATCTCGCGTTGGAGAGTGTCCGTTGCCCCGGCCCCGGCTCCCGTAAAGACTTTCTCTGAAGAGATAAAGGACTCGGCGTAACTTGAAGAGTACGGCCAATCAGTCCATCGAACACAACGGGATATGAATTCCGCATTCCAGCTTTTTGCCGCCCCAGCGGCCAGCGCGAGGATTATTCGGGTCGAAAGACGGCTGCGTACACGGCTCGCACCCAATGCTGCGATAGCCACTGTCATAGAGCGGCAGATGTGGAATGTTATTTGCGGTCATATAGTCCCAAACCTTCTGCCAGGTCCAGTCTGCCAGCGGGCTGATCTTCTGCAATACTTTCCCGCTCGGCAGCTTATGTTCTTCAACCTTTTTTAAGTTGGCCCTGGTTGGAGATTGTTCGCGGCGCAATCCTGTGTACCAGATGTCGTACGACTCAAGACTGCGGAACAGTGGGCCCACCTTGCGCATCTGGCAGCACTGCGTTGGCTCGACAAGATACAGCTTGCCAAACGCGCCTTCATGCTGCGCCACGGTCGTTTCCGGAACCACATTTTTCAGGTTGATCGCCCATTCGCGCGCCATACGATCGCGATACGCATAGGTTTCCGCGAAGTGGTATCCAGTGTCGAGAAAGATCACTGGAATTTGTGGCGCGTGCTGCCGCAGCATATGCAAGACGACCATGTCTTCCGCTTGTAAGCTACTGGTGAGGCAGGCCGCTGCGCCGTTGGATTCGCACACGAGCGCGTCCACGAGCGCTGCTGCATTGTGTTCTTCGAACTGCTCCGCGATGTTCAGAAGATTCATTGCTGTTTCTCACGTTTATCGGCATACAGAATTTTTTCTAACGCTAGAACAAGCTTTTCTATTGCTGTGGGGCTTTCGCCCACTTCGATCCAATAATCGCGCGGAAGAAATTGTTGAATTTCGCACTCGATTTGTGGAGTGACAGCATCCCGCGAACATACAGTGACCAGACCGGCGTGTTGGGAGACGCGGACAGCGCTCGGGATTCCGGGAGCAGTAATATGGGGATCATCCAGCGATACAAAAGGAATGCTGCGGTCCCACAGTACGTCCAGAACATTCGCGTTCGACCCGCGAAACGCACGCGTCAGGATGAGCGGATAATTCTGGATAGCAGGCGCAGCAGCAGGTTCGCTCGACTCGTCGCCAAGGTCGCGTTCCAGCATGACAGCGCCAACGGTGGCGTTCGTCACGGGGTCAATCAGGATCAGGCTGCCGAGCGCGCGATTCACAGCATAGCGATCGAACATCAGCGGCACGTTGGAACCGAAATCGACGGATGCGATATCGTTCATTTCCAAGTGCTCGGTAGGCAACTCCGCCAGAGTATGCATGTCCACTCGAAAATGGATGGCAATGGCCTGCACGCGGGCCATGCGCGATGTGTGCTTCGCGAGATAGACGCGGCCTTTCTGGAGTGGCTGATCATGAAGCCAGATGACCTTGCCGCGAAAGCTGCGCGACACGTAGGGCGGTGTTTCCGGCGAAACCAGCATCTCACCCCGGCTAAGATCGATTTCATCTTCCAACTGCACTGTGACTGGCATCGGGGCAAAGGCTTCTGTCAATTTTCCATCGTAGGTCACGATCGATGCGACATGCGTGCGTCTGCCCGATGGCAGGGCGAGGACCTCATCGCCGGCCCGCAGTACGCCACGCGCCACTTGCCCAGCAAAGCCACGAAAATTGGCATCCGGGCGGATCACCAACTGCACAGGAAATCGCAAGTGTTCCCGATCTCCATCTTCACCATGAGAGAGCCTGTCCAGCGGAACGGTCTCCAGATGCTCGAGCAGCGTTGGCCCTTGATACCACGCTGTGCGTCTGCTGCGCACAACGATGTTGTCGCCCTTCAAAGCGCTGATGGGGACCATCTGCACGCTGCGCAGCCCCAGGCGGTCCGACAGTTCAAGGAAGTCTGCACAGATTCTTTTGTAGATGGATTCGTCATATTCCACCAGGTCCATTTTGTTGATAGCGGCGACCACGTGCGGAATACCCAGCAACGCAGCGATGGACGCATGACGACGCGACTGGTCCAGCAGACCCTTGCTGCCGTCAATCAACACGATGGCGAGGTCCGCAGTCGATGCGCCGGTGGCCATGTTGCGCGTGTACTGCTCGTGGCCCGGCGTATCGGCAATGATGAATTTTCTACGCGACGTGGAGAAGTATCGATAGGCAACATCGATGGTGATGCCTTGCTCTCGCTCTGCTCGCAGGCCATCGGTGAGTAGCGAGAAATCGATGGGGCCTGCCGCGCGGTTGATCTTGCTCTGCCGAATCGATGCCAATTGGTCTTCGTACACGGTCTTCGTGTCGTGCAAAAGACGACCAATCAGCGTCGACTTGCCGTCATCCACGCTGCCAGCCGTAGTAAAGCGAAGCAGTTCTCGCTCAAGATGTTCATCCAGAAATGTCTGGAACGCTACAGAGGGAATTGCATCAAAGGTCGTCGCCATTAGAAATATCCCTCGCGTTTCTTTACTTCCATGGAGCCTTCTTCGTCGTGATCGATCACGCGATTTTCACGTTCCGAGCGTCGGAAGGCAATCAACTCCTCGATGATTTTCGGCACCGTATCGGCGTTCGAACGAATGGCGCCGGTACATGGAAGGCAGCCTAAGGAGCGCATGCGGCACTGGATGCGCCGCACCTGTTCGCCCGGCAACACCGGGGTATTTTCATATTTCAGAATGATCGATTGCCCTCGCAGGACAGCATCGCGTTCTTGCGCATAGTAGAGCGGCACCAGAGGTATCTGTTCGGCATAGATATAAAGCCAGATGTCGAGCTCCGTCCAGTTCGACAGGGGAAAGACGCGGATGCTTTCTCCTTTGCGCAGGCGGGAGTTGTAAAGGTTCCATAGCTCCGGGCGCTGATTTTTTGGGTCCCATTGCCCAGCGGGATCTCGAAAGGAATAGATGCGTTCTTTGGCGCGCGATTTTTCTTCATCGCGTCGCGCGCC
>JAJYGR010000041.1 GCA_021790655.1 Acidobacteriota bacterium
TTGCCGCTGTACCCGCATTGGCACAACAAGCCGGAGGCGGCAGTCCGTGGGAGAACGCGGTCGGCGTTCTCGAACAGGCATTTACCGGGCCGATTGCCACGGGCTTGTCGCTGGTCGCCATTGTGGTGGGCGGGCTGATGTTCGCCTACGGCGAGGGCCAGTCCAAGCGCATGCTGGCCGGGATCGTCTTCGGCATCGGCATGGCGATCGGCGCGGTCAACTTCATGGCATGGCTTTTCCCGTAGGAACCAACAACAACAGGACGGGCGGAAAGGAGGAGGACCGATGGCAGCGGGCAGTTCACGACAGAACAAAGTCCATAAGGCGATGAACCGCCCGCTGACCATTCTGGGCGCGGAACGGCGGCTGTTCTTTGTGGCGCTGATTGCAGGCGGGGCCGTCTTCTCGCTGATGCATTCGCTGCTCGGAGGCATTCTGCTGTTCATTGTTGGTGTCGTGATCGCGCGCATGGCAACAAACCACGATGTGGAAATCCTGCGCGTGCTCTTCAACTCCGGCAAGTTCCGCCGCCGCTACGACCCGATGCAGTGGGATGCACCGGCAATCACCGTGAGGAAACGCCATGTTCAAGATTGACACCATCACGAAGGACTGGAAGGAAGCCGGGGCTTTTATGGCACAGGTGAACCTGTACGGTTTCTGGGACGAGCACTGCTTCCTGACGAAGTCCGGCGACCTTGGATGTGCTCTGAAGATCGGCGGCATCGATGCCGAAAGTCTCGACCATGCAGGACGGGACTACGTGGTGAATCGTCTCGAAGCGGCGCTGCGCTCACTCGACGAAAAAACTAGGCTGTATCAAATTCTCTTCCGGCACAACCGACCCACCATACCGCACGCGGAGTACACAAACCCACTGGTCCGTGCTGCAGTGGAGCAACGCGCCGATTTTCTCGCGGCGAAAGCAGACCGCCTGTACTCTGTCGAGATTTTCTGGGTCGTGATGGTCGAAGGCAGCTACGCCCGAACCGGGCTGCTGCATGCGCTGGCGCAGTTGCCACAACATCCACGCTTGTCCCTGCGGGACTTGCATGCGCTTTTCTCAGGCAGCAAGGAACGCACCTTGTTGTATGAGCAGATCGAACGCGACCGGATGCGGTTGCAGCAGAAAGTCCAGAGTTTGAGTGGGCAGCTCAACGACCTCACCACGGTCGAGCTGCTAGGGGCGGAGAAAGCCTTCCGGCTGGTCCGGCGCTTCGTCAACTTCCGCCCCTCCAAGATTGAACAGAGCAGGCTGCATGGGATGCAGCACCTCGACTGGCAGATGTGCGACTCGGAACTGGAAGCGCATCGCGGCCATCTGCGCCTCGATGATTTCTACGTCCGTGTTCTGACGCTAAAGGAATTGCCGAGCGAAACGCGGCCCCTGCTGTTGCACGACCTGCTCGGAGTCCCGGCCAACTTCCATGTGGTGACGGAGTGGCATCCGGTCGATAATGCGCGGGCACGGAAGGAAATCAACAAGCGCCGCCGTCATCACCACAACTCGAAGACCAGTTTCCTATCCAACTTGCAGGAGCAGAAGCACGCTGGACCGCGCGAGGAACTGGTCGATGACTCGAAAGAAGCAGCGGTCGCGGAACTCGGCGAAGCGTTGACCGCCCTCGGCATGGAAGGAAAGTCCTTCGGCGAATTCACGCTGACGGTGGTGGTCTACGACGAAGACCGCGCCCAGGTGGAACATGCCGTGGCGGAGTTTCAGAAACTCTTCACCCAGCACGACGGACTGTTGTACGAGGAACGCTACAACCTGCTGAATGCGTTCTTTGCGGCCATCCCCGGCAACAGACAGTTCAACCTGCGCAAACAATGGGCGCTCAATTCCAACTATGCCGACCTGTCGTTTCTGTTCAGCATCGATACCGGATCGCAGTGGAATGCGCATCTGGAACGCGAACATCTCGCGGTCCTCGAAACCGCGCACGCGACTCCCTATTATTTCAACCTGCACGCGGGCGATGTCGCGCACACATTGCTGCTCGGCGCAACGGGTTCCGGCAAAAGCTTCCTGTTGAATTTTTTACTGGAGTCGCTCCAGAAATACAGTCCGCTGACCTTCATCTTCGATCTCGGTGGAAGCTACGAGACGCTGACCCGCGTCTTCGGCGGCACATATCTCAATGTCGGACTGAAAAGCCCCGGCTTCTCAATCAATCCATTTTCGCTCGCGCCCACGCACGAAAACCTGAACTTTCTTTATCTCTTCACACGGGTCCTGATCGAAGCCCAGGGCAAGTATGTGCTGACGCCGGAGGAGGAAAAGGCGCTCTACGCCGCCGTCGAGCGAGTGTACCAATTGCCGCTGGAGATTCGGACGCTGACCAACTTTGCTTCGATCCTGGGGCCGCTGGGGGAGCGGCTGCATCGGTGGACACAGGCGGGTCAGTTCGGCCATTTGTTCGACAACGTCGAGGACACGCTGACCTTCTCCAGATTTCAGACCTTCAACTTCGATGGCTGGAGCGACGCGCCAGATGTTTTGGAGCCGCTGTTGTTTTACGTGTTGCACCAGGCGTCGGCGGAGATCGAAAAGCCGGATAACACCGCCACCTTCAAGTGCTTCGTGATTGATGAAGCGTGGATGTTCCTGAAGAACGCCACTATCCGCGAATGGATTGTCCGGGCCGAAAAAACGTGGCGGAAGAAGAACGCCGCGATGGTTCTCGCCACGCAGTCCGTGGTGGAACTCGCAGCGTCCGAGATGCTGCACATCGTGCACGAATCCTGCCCGACGAAAATATTCCTCGCCAACCCAAACATGGACCGCAAGCTGTACGCCGAAGTCTTCCAGTTGAACGATACCGAACTCGAGTTGTTGGAGTCGCTGGTACCCAAACGCGACCTGCTCGTGAAACAACCGGGGCACACGAAGAAACTCGTGCTCGAAGTCGATGCGTTGACGTATTGGGTCGCCACGAACAACTCGCGCGACAACCTGCGCAAGCAGGAGTATTTCGCCCGCTACGGGCCGGAGGTCGCCGCGGCGACACTCCTGCATCTGGCCCATGACTATCCCAACCCAACTGCAACCCAATGAGGAGCACCATGCACACAAAATCCTATTTGACCGGATTGCTGGCGTTGGCGGCCCTGGCCGCGCACGCCCAGCAGACCGCCCGCATCGTGCATTATCACGCCAACGACATCGTCCCCATCCGCGCCAAGATGCACTACACCACGCTGATTGCGCTGCCAACGAGTGAAAAGATTCTGGAGGTCGCCACCGGCGACAAGGACTTCTGGATTCTCGATGCCGTGCAGAACTACTGCTTCCTCCATCCGGCGAAGGCGGACATTCACTCGAACCTCAACCTGATCACCGAAAAAGGCAACGTCTATTCCTTCACACTCGATGATGTCGAAACGGCAGATCCAGATCTGAAAGTCGTGATCGAACCATCCGATCCATCGACCCTGGCCAGCGTGCGCGGCCCGGAAAAGTTCGTTCCCGCGTCGGACGTAATTGCTGCACGCATTCAGGCAAAGATCGCGGAATTGGATGCACAACAGTCCGTGGAAGCGTTCCGCTCCAGCTATCCGGTCGCGCATCTGGCCTTCGATTACAAGTACAAAAACAAACCGCCCTTCGACGTGGAAGCCATCTATCACGATGACCATTTCACCTACATCAAGTCCTCGGCCCAGGAAAAGTTCGCCGTCTATGAACTCAAAGACGGCAAACCCGATCTTGTCAGTTTCCAGCTCAAGGACAACACCTATGTGATCGCGCAGGTCGTCGACAAGGGCTACCTCCAGATCGGCAAGAAGAAGCTCGCATTTGCACGCAAGGGAAAGTAGGTGACGCCGATGGCGGAGGAAAAGCAGGCCCAGGAAGTAGAGACGCAAAAAGTTCCGCCGAGCGCGCAAATCCCGAACGCGCAGGCCCCGAATCCGCAATTCAGGGACCAGCGCGCGCAGCCCCCCGGCGTGGTGGCGAAGCAGAGCCAGAGCTACTTGATCGTCGGGTTGTCCGTGGTGATTCTGCTGGCCGTGTTGTTCTCGAGGAACCATGCCAAGCCATCTGCGAAACCGCTCTCGCCTGCGTCCACTGCTCCAACGACAGAAGCCAGCCAGCGCAATATCGAACGCTTCCAGGAAGACCTGACGGCGGAACAGCGGCAGGCAGCAGCCGATAAGAATCTACTGGGCGGACAGAATGGCACAGCCAGGGCTGCCAATACACAAAGACCGCTCAATAACCAGCCGCCCCACGATCCCATCGCAGATGCGGAGAAGGCACTGGCGTTCAAGTCGCGCTTCGCCTCGAATCTCGTGACACCGAATGCCGTTCCGCCACATGACAGCGTTGCACGCAGCCCGTGGGAGCAGAATCCCGGAGTAGGGTTCGGCAACGCGCTTGTGCCAGCATCCCTCCAGTCGCAACCGATGCCAGGCAGTACGTCGAATGCCGCTCCGAATACAAAGCAGAATTCAACCACCCCCAAGCATGCGCCGGAAGTGAATCTCAACTCCGCGCACGGCCAACCCTACGTGCTGTTCGAGGGCACCATCCTCGACACAGCATTGCTGAATAGGCTGGTCGGCGATTTTTCCGGGCCAGTGAAGGTCATGGTCACGAACCCCATCTACAGCCAGGACCGGCAGCATGTCCTGATTCCCGAAGGCACGTTTCTTCTGGGCGATGTGCAGAAGGTCTCGGGCTTCGGCCAGCGCAGGCTGGCCGTCCGCTTCCATCGCATGCTGATGCCCGATGGTTATTCCGTCGATCTCGACCAGTTCCAAGGTCTCGATCAGGCCGGGGCCACCGGCCTCTCCGATCAGGTGAACAACCATTATTTGCAAATCTTCGGGGCCTCGATTGCCCTCGGCGTCATCTCGGGTGCTGCGGAGGCGACCATGTATGGCAGCGGCTATAACATCAGCGGCCCGGCCATGTATGAGCAGGGCGTGGCATCGAGTTTGTCGCAGTCGGGTGCGGATGTGCTGGATCGTTTCATCAACATCCTGCCAACGATCACGATCCGGGAAGGCCATCGCATCAAGGTGTATCTGACCCAGGACATGCTCCTGCCGGCTTACGAAAACCACACCATGCCGGGAGATTTCTGATGCGGATAATTGTTGTCATTCTCTGTGCATGTCTTTTCCTGGCTGGTTGCGATACAAGCACACAGCCAACGAAACCATCGCCGCTGCATTACGCGCGAGCCATTCCCAGACAATGCGCGTTGGGCTGCTGCCGGTGCAAGCGCCGTCATATCGCCCGCGCCGTCCCTATCAGACACCCATCGCCGAAAAGGAGAATGCCGTGAAATCGATGAGAATACTTTGTCCGATCTTTCTACTTGCCACGCTGCTCGCGCCTGCGGCGCATGCGCAGTTCGCCGTCTTCGATGCCTCGAATTTCGGGGAGGCCGTCCAGGAATTCAGCCAGCTGGAGCAGATGTACACCACGGCGGTCGAGACCCGCGACCAGATCGTCGCCGCTTACAACCTCGCCTATCAAATGTCCCAGATGCCGCAAGACCTGTCCGCGCGTTATGCCACGGACTTCACACTGTGGACGAACCTGTCCGCGCCCAACACCTATGGCAATACCTCCGCGTGGGTGAATGCGCTCGATATCGGCTCGCCTGCCCAGGCAACGCAGGCATACCGCGATGCTGTAGTCCAGGTTCAAAGTTATCCGGGCGGAAGTCTGGCATCGCAAGATGCCCCTACCCAGGCCACCATCCAGAACCAATACGCGACGTCGGAACTCGCGCAAGGTACGACCACCAGCACGCTCTCGACGCTCGGCGCCATTCGGTCGAACTCGCAAGCGCTGGCGCAGAAACTCGCCAACCTCGATGCCGACACCTATTCCACCGACCCGTCGCAGCAGAGTGAAATGGCCGTGCTGGGCAAGATCAATACGGCTACGCTCCTACAAATTCACTCGCAGCAGGACACCAACCAGATACTGGCCGCTTCGGTCCAGCAGCAACTCGTCGCCCAAAAGCAGCAGATCGATGCCCAGAACCGGGCCATCAACGAAGCCATCTATTTTCAGCAGAACTTCCCCAACACCATGCAGCAGATCACCGGCGGTGTGAGCAATTCCTTGCACGCGATCTCACTCAGCCCGAATGGACACTGAAATGGATCCGAACCCTTTCACCTTTCTCAACCAGGCAATCGGCCAATTGCTAGCGACCAACAGTCCCGCCATCCAGGCGATGGGCCTCAATCTCTTTCGCGGTCTCGCCGTCATCATGATCGCCTGGTTCGGCATCCAGAATGCGCTCTCGACCGCGCAGGGTTTTTACGGCAGCTTTCACTTCGGCCAGTTCGCCAACCTGCTGCTGGCGATCTCGTTTGGCCTGGGGATGCTGACTTACTATTCTTCACCCATTCCGGGAATGGGGTACAGCTTCTGCGACCTGATCACCCAGGAATCGCTGCAGCTTTCGGGTCAGATCGAATCGAAACAGACCCAGGTCATTGCCGATGCAGTCACGCATGCCGAGGAGCAACTGGGCCAGCCTCCCGGCGAGTTCGACTTCCACGAAACGCTGACGTTTCTCGTCATCGCGATTGCGCTGGCAGCGATGCAGGCCGTGGCCTTTGCGGTGATTGCCTATGGGCTGGTGGCCAGTGCCGTCTGCGTACTGATTGGGCCGATCTTCATTCCGTTCTTCATTGTGCCGAAACTGGATTTCCTGTTCTGGGGATGGTTCAAGGCGTTTCTTGGCTTCAGTTTCTATCAGGTCATCGCCAGCGCCTTCATCTTCATTTTTGCGAAAGTCCTGCTGGCGCTGCTTGGCGTCATCGGGCCGATCTCCATCTCGAATGCATTCACCGTAATGCCCGCGCTGATCGTCACCCTGTTTGTCTGCATCTTTGGCCTGTTCAAAATACCGGAATTGACCGGGGCAATCCTGAGCGGGCGCACCGGAACATGGGTGAACCCAATGGGGAACTAACTATGACAGAGAATGATTTTCCAATCACGGACGCCGGTCAGAAGTATCTCGAGTTGTACGCCGAGCCTGTGGTGACCAACACCTACCTCAAAGTGGCCCTGCTGGTGCTTTCGGTCGTCGCGCTCGCTCTGCTGGCGCTCTTCTACCGCACACAAAGCGCTGCTTTGCGCCTCAAGCCGCTCATCGTCGCGGTCTCCGATTCTGGGCATGGCCAGGTAATGCAGTATGACGACTTTGCAAAGATTCCCATCGACCGCGTCAGCAAGTATTACCTCGCGCAATGGTCGGAGTTGTACTACGGGCGCAACCACTCGACCTTGCAGCGCGATTTTGCCGAGTCGTTGAGCTTCTTCTCGAACCAGCTCCAGAGCGCCACGATCCAACGCTTTCAGAAGGCGAAGACGCTCGAATCTTTCCTGCTCGATCCCTCGCAGCCCAACGTCGACATCGAGATCCATTCCGTGGTGCTCGAAGATCTGCGCCAGCCGCCGTATCGCGCCGAGATTGAGTTCGACAAGATCTTCCGCTCTCCCGGCAATCTCGACGAACAACGCCGCGAACAGTGGACGGCAAATGTCGTCTACAGCTTCCGCGAGGAAGTGCCGAACTCGATGCTGCTGACCAACCCGCTCGGTCTCGTCATTACCTACTGCCGCGAAGATCAGGCGTTCGGGAGATGACCATGCGAGTGAGGAAACACATCCTGCTCTACTGCGCCGATCTGGAATTGCTGTCGGCGATGGCATTCGTGCTACGCCTGCGCAATTACGATGTCGCTGCTGTCCATGCAATCCAGGACGCGATGGACTTTCCTGCGGGCCGGGACACCACTTTTCGCTGCTGTGTGTTGATGCACGCACGGCAGGCCGATCCCGCTGGACGGCTGGTACATCTTCTCCTCGCAGGTAACGCGCATCTCCCGCTGCTGCTGGTGGACCGTGCCGGGGACCTTGCGCCCGTGCGCTATGCGGACATGGTGCTGTATGGCCGCAACACCACGATGGCGCACATCCTCTCCGCGCTTCGGCTTCTGTGTAGACAGAAGCGCGGACCGAAACCACGGAACGCGGCATGAAATATCTCTCCGTCTGTTCGGGCATCGAGGCCGTGACCGTCGCGTGGCAGCCACTTGGCTGGACACCCGTCGCATTTGCCGAGATCGATCCATTCTGTTGCTGGCTGCTGCGCTCGCGCTATGGCGCATCGCGTCCGCTGCACATGCCGAGTCCGCATGATGTTGACACGCGCATGGAAGCAAAGCGCCGTGGAGCGGCCATTCGCAACGTCATCGCATTGCCAACGACCGGCGACAATCGCAACCTCGGCGACTTCACAAAGATTGGAGCGGACGATGTGGGAACAATCGACCTTCTGGCCGGAGGCACACCTTGCCAGTCTTTCTCCATCGCCGGAAAGCGAACGGGACTGGATGATGCGCGTGGCAACCTCACCCTCGAGTTTGCTCGACTTGCTGATCGACTCCGGCCCCTTTGGGTGGTGTGGGAGAACGTGCCCGGTGTGCTGTCGATTGACAACGGACGGACGTTTGGAACCTTCCTCGGAATGCTGGTCGAACTCGGGTATGGGGTCGCATGGAGAGTCCTGGATGCTCAACATTTCGGAGTACCCCAGCGACGGCGTCGCGTCTTCGTTGTCGGACATCTTGGAGACTGGCGAGCTGCCGCAGCCGTATTACTTGACGCCGCGTGCCTGTCGGGGCATCCTCCGCCGCGCCGAGAAACGCGGCAAGGAGTTGCCCTGGGCGTTGAAGTCGGCCCTGCTGGCGGTCGCTTCACAGACACCGCACCCACCATCGACGCCGGATGCAAGGACGGCTTCGTCCGCAATCAAATCGGAGTCGGCATCCTTGCAGGCGATGGAGAGATCTCACGATGTCTGAACGCGGGCGGCATGGGGCGCCAAGATTACGAAACAGAAACGCTGATCGCACATTCCCTCTGTGCCGGTGGATTCGATGCCAGCGAGGATGGCACCGGACGCGGAAGCCCGCTCATCCCGATTGCCATCTGTACCGCGCACACGCAGTCGAATGGACATGGATTCTCGGACGACATTGCGCACACGTTGGAGCAGACCAACAGCCAGGCCGTGGCCTTCAACCTGCGCGGACGCGAGGGCGGAGCGATCCCCGAAGCCTCGCCAATGGCCAGCGTTCGCGCCGCATCCGGTGGCAGCAGCAACAGCTATGTCGCGTTCTCCGCGAAAGATTACGGAGCGGATGTTGGCGGCATTGCGCCAACACTGCGCGGCATGGAGCATGACGCGAGTCATGCCAACGGCGGTGGACAACTCGCCATTGCCGCTCCGTTGACTGCCTCCTATGGCAAACAGGTCGATAGCTCCGACACCAGCAATGGGCCGCCGAACGTTTTGCATTCCGGGATAGCGGTACGGCGACTGACGCCGCGCGAGTGCGAACGCCTGCAGGGATTTCCCGACGATTACACGCTGGTTGAGTATCGCGGCAGGCTGGCTGCCGACGGTCCGCGCTACCGGGCGCTCGGCAATTCGATGGCGGTCCCGGTCATGCGCTGGATCGGACAGCGCATCGCGGCGGTCCACGAAATCCTGATGCATCGGAACGACGGGCCGCCATGCCAGCAGTAACGAGCGGGATCGGCGGTATTCCCATGCGGCGCATTGCGGAGTTGCTTGCCATGCCGACAACGAAAGGGAGCCGCTGCGTTCCATCGCATCTGTCGCCCGTGTCTGGCCCTGTTGCGGGGCGGGCTGCAAACGAAATGCGGTTTTGTGTGCGTGCATTTCACTCGCTGGCTGCTTGTCGCTTGGACGGCGGCGAGGCAGAAGGTTCGCCGGTTGGCGGTGGCCTGCAGTGCGTCTTGAGCAGTCGCCCCAGTTTGCGGACAGTTTCGGTACGAGCGCCATTCCTCCAGTTTTTCCCCTGCTCTCCCTCGGTCACTCGCTCGGTGCTTTTCCCGCGCCCTGCGGGAACTGCGCGGCTCTGCTTCACAGACTGCGGCGCATGGGTCTCCAGAAACGGAAAGATGGTTGCGCCGCAGCCTGTGCCCTTCGGGTTTCGGTTTCCAGAAAATCTTTTGTGCAAAGAACGCAAAAAACATTTTCCAGACCCTCCGAAAAAGCGCCGCTTGCCCTTGGGAGCGGGGCACCTCGCGTCGCTTCGCGCAAGAGTGTCCCGAGTGAAATCCGGGCAAAAACCAACATGGAGGAAATCATCATGGCACTCTACGAAAACTGCATCCGCTTGAAAGGGTTCGTCGGCAAAAACGCACAGGCCCAGGCCACCGCAACCGGCAAGTCCGTCATCGTCCTCTCGCTCGCCACCAAGTCCAGCTACAAGGACAAGAAGACCGGCGCGTGGGTCGCGCGCACGGAGTGGCACCGCATCGTCTGTTTCGCCAAGCCCGCCGAGTACGCGAAGAACCTGAAGAAGGGCGACTACGTCGAGGTCGAAGGCGAGTTGCGCAGCTCCGAGTTCGATGCGGAAGTCGGCAACGGCAAGCAGAAATCCACCATCAAGCGCCGCACCTGGGAAGTCCGGGCCAGCCTCGTCAAGAAGCTGGCGCGGCCCCAGCATTCCGATTCAGATTCCGAATCCATCTCCGAGGAGGACGCCGCGTAAGCGGCGTTCCTTCTCCGGAAGGAGGCGCAACCGTGAATCTTTTCCGAAACACCGTAACCCTGCGAGGTTTCCTTGCCAAGGACGCCGAAGTTCCCACCTCGGACCATATCCGGCATGATTCCTTCGCGGTACTGGTGCTGGGCATCGCGTCCGGCACCTGGAAGAAGCAGACCTGCGAATGGATTCCGCGCACGGAGTGGCACCGCATCATTTGTCCTGGCCCGTTCCTGTGCGGATTCACGCGCGGCATGAAGCTGGGTGAGTATATCGAGGTCACGGGCGAATTGCACCGCTCAGACTACGAGCGCGCCGTCACCGTCGCTGGCGAGCGGTTCCCGGTCACGCAGTCCACCTATGAAGTCCACGCACTGGAGATACGTCGCCTGGAAGTTCCATTCATCGGCGTGGATGAGGGTGAGGACGGCTAAGGCAGTCCGCCCTCTTTTCGCGGAGAGCAGAAATCCTCTCCGCATTTCTCTGTAGTGTGCCGCGTCATGATCGCGGCGGAAAGGAACCACGATGATCGCGAATGCCGTCTTCGTCGCCACGCTGATCTTTCTCGCGCTCGGCTTCGGGCTGATGAGCCAGATGCACTTCCTCGTACCCTGGCGCAGCCTGATCGTGCATGCGTACTTGCAGCCGATCGCCATGTACTGCGCGCTGCTCTTTGTCAACATCCTCGGCCTGACCATCTGGATTGAACGCAAGTTCTTCCTCCGCGACACGGGCCGCAAACTGAAACACCTCGACCAGGAGATACACAGTGGGAAGAGTGAACTGTCCGGTGAAATTCTCTCCCGGTTCGGCGGAGAAGAGGAGGAACAGTAGCCATGCTGAGCGAGGAGCAATACATGGAACGGACGCCCGGCCTGATTGCCGAAATTCGCAAGCTGCGCGAGGCGGCAGAAAAAGAGATGAACAAATTCACCCGCGTGGCCGACTACGACCTGTGTCGTGTCGTCGGCCAGAAGCCGAAGGCATCGCAGGTTTCTGAAGAAACGCCCCTGCCTCCTCCTGCCAATGAGCGCACGAAGAGACCGGCCGCAAAGTCCGAGACTGCCCAGGCATCCATCGAATTTTTGCCCGCTCCCGCAGTGCGGAGCGATCACGGGGAGGATGCGTGAGACTCGATATTCCGCAAGAACTGCCTCGCCGTCGCGAGGGGAACGACACGGCCTCCGGATCTCCGGACGAGCGTACCGTCACGCGCAAACTGCCTGACAATCCTATCCGCCATCACCTGAAATCTCTGGAAGAGAGTGCAGCGGACTCTCGCTGGAACCGTCCCCAGGCAACGCGGAAGCGTGTGGAGCCACCGCGAGAGGTCCCGCGCCCGCGCCACCACCACCCTGTGCCCTCTCCCGACCCACGGCGTCCGGCTCGTCAAGCCACGAACATCGTTGGGCTGGAACTGCGCCCCGAAGAGAAAGCGCTTCTCCGCGAGGCCGGGCGCTTTCGCGTCGTCCGCACCGCGGACCTCCGCGAAGTTTTGTACAACGGCAAAGGCCGCCCGCTGGAAAATGACCTCCGTTATCTCCGCGACAAGGGACTGGTCGAGACCGCGCACATCAATCTGCGCCGCGATGGACGGCGGCGGACCATCGAGCGCGTCGAGGTCGTCACGCTGACCAAAGAGGGCCGCAGCCTGCTGGTCCATCAGGGCGACCTGCCGTGTGACCAGAAAATCTACGCGGGTCTGGTGAAGCCGCGCGAGGTGGAACACGACTCGCAGATTTACCGCGCCTACCGAAAGGAAGCGGAAAAGATCGCCGATAAAGGTGGCACAAATCTTCGCGTGCGGCTTGATTTTGAAATCAAAGCCGACGTGCAGAAGGCGATCTACGTCGAACGCAAGGCAGGTCCCCAACGCGACATGGCAGAAATCAAGGAACAGGTCGCCAAGCAGTTCGAGCTGCCATTCGTGGATGGCGGCATTCAGATCCCCGACGCGCGCATTGAATACGATCTTCCCCGCGAGTCCAGTCACGACATCGATCAGGGATCACGCACCGGCCATGAAGATATCGAAGTGCTCACCGCCGCGTATCACGCCGGTCACCTGCGCGCCAAGGCGCAGGCAGGTTTCCGCAACTATGCCTCGGCCTCCGACCGGGCCACTCTTACCGCGAAGATCGAGGGCGATCATCGCCTGATGGAAAACATTCTGGAGTTATAAAACATGAACCACGATCCGATTGCATCGCTCGAAGCCATTGGCTACGTCGAACGTGAAGCCTCCTTCCTGTACCTCGTGGCCGTGCATTCCGGCTACTTTCTCCGCCGCCAGTATCACCGCTTCACCCGGCGGGAAGGCGGCAGGATGATGGCCCGCTTCCTGAAAAAGGCATATCGCCACCGGCACATCCAGGTCATCGAGTGCGGGCAGCGGCGGCACATCTATCACCTGACGGCAAAGCCGGTGTATGCAGCTCTCGGACTGTCCGGCTCGCAGCACCGCCGCATCAAGGGAGATGCGTACATCAAGTCCCGGCTTATGGTGCTCGACTTCATTCTCGACCACCTCGGTCGAAACGTGCTCACAGAGGAAGCGAGCAAGGTCGATTTCTTCACAACGCAGTGCGGCGTTCAGATGGAACTGCTGCCCCACAGTTATGCGGGGAGGCCGCTGTATTTCCCGGACGGTTTTCCGATCCTGGTCTCGAACATCGGCATTCCGCGCTTCACGTTTTTCGATGAAGGCCAGGTAAGCGCGTCCCGCTTCGAGCATTTCCTTGAGCAGTACCAGCCTCTGTTTACGGCGCTCGGTGCCTTCGAGTTGATCCATCTCGCCGACACGGAAAGCCATTCCACGCGGGCCAAGGCCGCGTTCCAGCGTTTCCTTCCCGCAGACCGGTTGCGCGGCGTCACGCCGCTCACGCCTCTGGGCGTCGATCACTTTCTGAATTTTCTCCGGGTCAAGCAATTCTTTGAAGCGGAAGGCGGCGGCATTCTGGCCTCCGAGCTTGAGGTGCTGCGCGAGGGCGGGTCCCTCTACACCTCGCTCGAACATCAGGCGTTGTATGCCGCGTGGAAGACCCAGGCCACCAATTCCGCGAAAATCCGCGAGCGTTTTCTTCAAGTCCCTCTGCGCGTGAACTTCACGACAACGGTGCTTCCGTACAGCTATCCGATCTACACCCTGCGACAGGATGGCCAATCCGAGGAAGGTAACGCGACCCACCAGCAGACCCCACAGGGGACCCCTGTAATGGAGGCTGAGGGATGAAGATAGAGCAGTTTGGACAAAGAGCCGGGGTCACGGAGAAGTATGTGCCGGGGGCGGGAGCGACCGTATCCTTACGGATTACCACGTCGGTTTGCACCGCGCTGGTCGCTCCCGCCCCCGGCATACGAGATATCCAGAAAATATCTGCCGCAGATACCGGATCGATCCGTGACGGATACAAACGAGATCGATTGCTGATCCAGTTCGTATCTGGGAACTGTCCTCGCAGCATCGCCAAAAATCTTTAGTCAGATCGAGAGGAGCACGACCATGAGTAGATTCAAGATCGATCACAGCGCCAGCCGAATCCGGCAAGCGAAGATTCAAGCATCCATCGACCAATCCATCGCGGACGATATCCAGTTGATGGCCGAGTGGTCGAACAACGAACCGAAATACATCATCAATCAACTCCTGCGCTTTGCTTTGGCGCAGGAAGAAGAATTCCAAAAATACAAAGCGGGTTCCACGGCCAGTGCGATCCAATCTGCCGGGAACTCGAAAGCGGCGCCCACATCGATCAAGGCCGTATCCAAACCTGCTGCGAACCCGGACGTGACAGCATCCACTACAGCAAATCGCGCATAGGAGAGGCATCCGCATCATGCACTTCAAAATGCAACTTCAAAACATCATCCGTCCGCTGGTCGAGTACCGCCTGGCGCTGGCTCTGGGGTTGAGCGCGGCCTGCGGCATCGTACTCCAGAGCCTGTATCCGATCCATGAAGCGGACCTCTTGCTGCATCTCATCCTGCTCGAACGTCCGCGAATATTTTACGGAGTGATCGAAAGCTACAACCTGTTCCTGTACAGCACGCCGTTCCTTGTCTTCTCCATGCTCTTCTCTCTGGTCTACGTCCATCTATATAGAGCGGATATAGAGCAGATCGCCGGGTCGCTGCCGCCGTGTCCCGATCCGTTCACCCGCCAGGATCTGTCGCTGGTCGTGGGCGAGCTGCACCGGCAGCTTGTGCCCAGGTCCAGCCCGGCCCCGCAGTGGCTCACGATTCCCGAGCGCGGCCTCTATACCGGGACCTTCATTGTCGGGGCCACCGGCTCCGGCAAAACCCTTGGCCTGATCCTGCCGGCGATGCGGCAGTTATTTGCCTACCAGGCGAATGACCCTGAGCAAAAGCTCTCTGGCATCGTGCTCGAAGTGAAAGGCGATCTCTGCGATCAGCTCAGGGAGATTCTGACGTGGTGCGGACGCGGGCCGGACTATGTCGAAGTCTCGCTCGATGGCGACATCCGCTATAACCCGTTGAACAATTCGCTCGATCCCTATGCCCAAGCATTCAATATCGCCTCCATCATCACTTCCATCTGGGGCAAGGGCAAGGAACCGTTCTGGCAACAGTCCTACACCGACCTTGTCCGGTACGTGATTCTGTTGCACCGCATCCGCGACGGATACCTCACGATGGTCGATCTCTTCCGCACTGTCATCAGCGCCGGATGTCTGGAGGACATGCTGATCGAAGTTGGGTCACGCTTCAGCCAGACAAAATATCTCGGCATCGGAAAAGATGCTTACCGAGAACACGAACCTCTGCTCTCTTCGCTGGGATTCGTGTGGCGGCAGGATGCGGATCAGTACCTTGCCGCGTGGACGAAAGAGCTGGAACAGTTGCTGCTCCAGCAGATGCATGCCGAGTTCTTTCTCTATACGCGCAAGACCTTCGCTCCCGAGCAGCAGGACTCTTTCGGCTGGGTCCAATATTGGTATTGGGAGCATTGGAAGTTCTTTCGCTCCGAGGTCAAGACCTCGATCGTGCAGGGCATCGTCGTCTTCCTCTCGCTGTTTGCAACCGATCCGCAAGTGCGCCGCGTCTTTTGCCCACCGAAGGAACTCTACGATGGAAAACCCTGCGCCAGCGATCCGAAGGGTCGAATTTTGCCGCCTTTCGATGAATTGATCGAGTCAGGCAAAGTCGTCGGTCTGAAGTTTCCCGTGGCCTTGAATCCCGCGCTGGCGAAAACCATCGGCACCATGATGAAGGTGGACTATCAGCGGGCCGTCATGCTGCGTATTCCCCGGATGGCTGCGGAACCGAATCGCTATTTTCGCCCCACCGTATTTATTTGCGATGAGTACCAGAACTTCGCCACCGTCGGCGGAGACAATCCCACGGGCGATGAACGCTTCCTGTCCATCTCCCGCCAACCCAAATGCATTCCCATTGTGGCCACGCAGAGCATCTCCAGTCTGACGGAAGCGTTGCCCAACGAAGGGGTCAAGACCCTATTGCAGGCATTTCGCACCAAGATCTTTCTCTCGACCGCCGATCCCGACACGGCGCGATATGCCTCGGAGCTGTGCGGCAAGGCGGACAAGACACGCATCAGTTACACGGTTTCTGAATCCAGTTCCAACGCCAATGTCGGTTGGCTCTCCGGTCGCACCGCATCGAGCAAAGGCTCGGTCTCCGCTTCCAAGCAGTATCAAAAGCGCCTGGAGCCATTATTCGAGGAAAATGTCTTCCTCCATCTCAAAAATGCGCAGGCCGTCATTCTTGCCTACGATGGCATCACCCCCTGGTCGGCAACGTATTGCTATCTGAAGCTGGACTTCCTGCCCCTCACTATGACCTGGTTCGACCAGGAACGGATCGGCTTCGATCCAGAAAGGATATGTGCATGAGTTTTGCAATCATTCTGCCGTTCCTCAAACCGATTCGGCATCTTCTCGAAGCCAAGACCGTCTCGGAAATTATGGTCAATCCAGATTCGTCGATCTGGATCGAGGAGGACGGGAAAATTAAGTTGTTCTCCGGCATCCGGTTTGACGATGGAGCATTGCAAACCGGTCTGGAAGTCATTGCCAACAAGTTTGGGAAAAAACTTGATGCCGACTCGCCCATCATGAACTTGCGCCTCCCGGATGGCAGCCGCTTGGCCGCCATGATTCCACCTGTGGTGCATCCTCGCCCTCTACTGACCATCCGGAAGTTCACCTCGCGGAACTTCAACATTCATGACCTGATCGAGCGAAAGACACTGACAGAAGCTCAGGCGGAGATGCTGGCAAACTGCATCCGGCGTGGGGACAATCTCCTCATCTCCGGCGCAACCAACTCAGGGAAGACCACGCTCGCTAACGTGCTGGCCGGTTTCATCCCGGAAAATGATCGCATTTTGGTCCTCGAAGATGTGGCCGAACTCCATATTCGGAAGCCGCATGTCGTCTCCGCCGAGGCCCAACTCGACACGCACAAAAGTCAGATCGGGTTCAGCGATTTACTGAAAGCCGCGCTGCGACACAGACCCGACAGAATCATCGTCGGCGAGATTCGTGGCCCGGAGGCGCGGGTCTTTCTCGACGCCCTCAATACCGGCCATCGCGGATCGCTTTCGACCATCCATGCCAACGGTGCCAATGACGCGCTGCGGCGTCTGGCGCAACTTGCCATGCGCGGTTCCAGTGGCGTCCCTCTGCGCGACGTTGAGGAGGAGTGCGGGAGATCCATTGACCTGGTCGCTCATCTGATGAATCAGGATGGGTGGCGGCGCATTGTGGAAATCCGTGCCCCTGCCGAATGCACATGATGGTGTTTATTGCTCTGGAACTTCCCAGCCCTTGTTGGTCAACTGCAACCCGGCAATCCGATCTGTCTTCGATGCACCGCCGATGGTCGTTCGGATATCGGGAAAGTCGCGCTGAACGTCCGGTCTCTCAGCCCAACCCGCAACGTTCACGATCTTGTAGGTGTATGTGACCTCGGTCTCAGAATACGGCCCCGTCGTCCTTGGCTCCGTCCACTTGACAATGGAATCGACGGTCTCCTGGCCATAGCAGAAGGCACCGCTCTGTCCGAAAACACCGGGTTTTTCCTGGAAGTATTTCTTTCCGTCCACTGTCAGTTCATACTGTCTGACAGGTCGTGGCGGTGTTGGACCCAGCGCGCCCATCATGCCGTTGATGACAGCCGTCGTGTTGCTTCCATGCACCAGACCAGCCTCCTCCAAAGCAGCCATCTCCGGTGCAATTCCATACTGGTCCTTTTGCTCGAAAGCAGGGACGTCGATGGGGAACGTCTGTCCGATGGACGTACAAGCCTGGCCGCGTTTAGCAAGATACTGATTGATCGCTTCGGCGAAATTGGCATCACTCGCCTTCTTGCTATTGTTGCAACCAGCGATTAGCAGGAAACCTGCAATCGATATCAAAACAAGTTTGCGCATGAGATCTCCTCCCTGAAGTATCGATGGATTTGCTCGCATGGTGATTTGCGGGCAGATGCACATCGCCGCATCAGACATCTCCTTTGTGGGAGCCGAGAGTTACCTTCTGCCGCGCGTTCCTGAGCTTTTCTGTTCTCGCCCATAGCAAATTCTGAAAGTCGTTGACGATCGCGGTACGGTTGTCCCGCCGCACGAAGACCCCAGTCTTCATCGTCAGCAGCTTATCCGCGAGCGGGCGAAATATAATCCCTTCCTTCGTCAAGTGAGACCAGCCGCTGCTCACCATTGCAATACCTTTGCCGCCCGAAGCCATGTGGATCGCCTCGTAGAAGGTGAAGGGCTGCGCGATCACGTTCAGATCGATTCGGAGAACCTCAAAATAGGCAAGGATCTCTTTGCAAACTTCCGGAAGCGCATGTTCCGATACAGCAATCAGCGGTTCTCTTTCGAGGTCCTGCGGCGCAATGGAGTCGAGATGAAAGAGCCTGTGCCGTGCCGGGATGCAGAGCATCAGGTCCTCGTCGAGAAGTTCTCGCGCTTCGAGTTCCGAATAGCTGTTCGGCAGGTAGCCGATCCCGGCCTGATATTGTCCCTCCAGCACGCCTCGGATCATTCCCATCGTATGCAGGCTGGTGTGCTTCATGACTGGATCTCCCGGTCGCTCGAAATGAAGGTCGGAGATGATCGCCAGCAGTTCAGGGCTGAGAAATGATGAGTAGGCGACCTGAAATGGGCCATCCCGATGCTGCGCCGCATTGCGCGCACGTTGTGCTGCACGCTCCCAATGATCGACTGACTTCAAAATCTCTTCGATGAAGACTTTGCCGGATTCTGTCAATTGCACCCCTCCGTACCAGCTATAGAAGAGCCTCACGCCGACTTCGGCCTCGACATGATGGATTCTGCGGCCCAGCGCGGGCTGCGTTGTATGCAGGCGTAGCGCCGCACGCGACAGACTCCCTAACTGCGCTACCACAATGACGCACTTCAAGTCGTGAATCGTAACGTCACTCTGCATGTTGAACCTCGGCAATAAAAAAGAGGAGTGAAACATGGTGGCGCCACGCCATCCTAAAAAAACTGTCGCAGCCGTGGTTATTTTCGGCCAACAGGCTTCTGTGTTTTAACGCCTGCAGACACTTCAAACAAGATCTTCTGTCCGCTTACATTCGCATGCGAGTTCCCCTTTCGGTCTGTTACGAGTACCGTCGCGATGTTCACGTCCATGAACGCAACACCAAAGTTCCTGGCAGACATAGACCTGCGCCAATATACCCTACCGAGCGGGGACGACCATGTTTCACAGCCCAACTAACGTGCCCTGCCCACCAAGATATTTGTTCCGCTTGTGGTGATGTAGGTTTGTATAGATAGTCGTCCGCTCCTATCGCCTCAGAACGGAAGTAATAGGAACGTCCGCAGGTGCGCTGCCCAGCTACGCAGACCGCTGCTGCAACTGCGGCGAGTTATCGTGTAGTCTGGCGGGGCGTCCACTGTCCGTGACGTCATTACAGTTACCGGTGTGCGCGCCTTGACATTAACCCAGCATCTCCACGATGGTTTGGTGTCCTGCAGCATCAAAGACAGCAGGTAAATCCATATCACTGCCGAGAATAATAAGAGGGCAATGCAAACGCCATTGACGACATCCAGCAGGTACAGTAGATCGTTGACCGAGACCTGATTCATAATGATTCTCCTCCAATCAACGAGCGGTCTCCACTGTCGTTAGGTGACCAACACAGGGTATTTTCTTGAATACCCATCGCTCGTCACGAGCGGTAAGTGAACAGGAATGCATTACTCCTGCTGACGAGTAGCCGTCCAGGGATGGCCTTCTCGCGTAGTGCCATTCATTGTGCCGCCATCCACCGTGCCGGTGAAGATGCCTGACTTGTTGTTCTCCTGTGATTGCACAGTGAATGAGACATTGTTGCCTTGCACGCTACCGGTCAGGGCAAGCGAGCCGCTAAGCCCGCCGCGGCCCTCTCCTTCGAACGTACCGGTCAGCTTTGTGCCATCTTGCTGAATTTCGAGAGCAGCTTGATGAGGCTTCCTCTTTTTCCCCTTCCACGATAAGTTCCACTTGCCTGCGACATTGGCTGATTCAGGATTGCTCTGTGCGGCGTCCTGCACGGCCCGGCTAACCGGAGTTCCGGGTACTTCTTCGGCGGCGACTTTCCAAAAACCGTTGGCGCCCGCAGTGATCGCGAACCAAGCGAATACCAGCATTGAGAGAATTCTGAGACATTTCATACAACCTCCTGTTTTGCGCATATCGCACTTGGTTTTATTTAATGCTTATTGTGGCGCTCGATTTGTCGTTTTTTGTATTGCAACAGTGCCCTCCACTCCACGGAACCGAGGATGTTAACCGGCTAAGGCTGGCCCGGCTGGGGAGAGGAGGCATGGGGTGTCAGCTTGCGGGCAAGGAATTCCTGGAATAGGTTCGTTATGCCTGAGGATCCCATAGTGATCAGCGCGTTCTCGAACGTCACAGTCGCTATATTGCTGTTGCTCGCCGGATAGTATAGGTTGGAAATTCCGCCAGCAGCAAGGTTTCCCAGAATGCCAGAATAGTTCGCCTGCCAGTGACCATTGTCGCCCTTGCAGATGAACACATTCGCCAGCGCATACAAGACTCGTGATCGCGTGCTCCCGGTCCCCTTGTAGAAATAACGCGGATCTTGTTTGAGCAGCGACGGCAGAATCGCGCCACCAATCATCGTGCCGATAAAGCCATCGCCATACGAGGCGCCATAGCGCTTTGCGTATCCCTGTGCGCCTTGTCCATACCCGCTATACGCATTTGTTGCCTGCTCAACCCCGGCAACCCCTCCGCTTATCACAAACGTGATCGGATCCACATTGGTCTTCCATGCCAGCTCAAACTTCTGTTTGGGGCTAAGAGAAGGTGCGTGGGGATCGTAGGTGACATAGAAGTTAGGAATAAAGCCAAGCACACGCTGTTTCTCTTCAATCTTGACCTGCTCCTCCGCCAGTTCATATTTGGTGATGCTGACCCGCACCTCGGTCGTGGCGATACCCACCGGTAACGAGATATCCGGCATCTCCAGGGTTTCACCGGCATTCAGAATTCCGGACCTTGTCTGAGTTGCAAAGCCCTCCGCAGTGATCGTGAGTTCAAAGGGACCGGCAGCGACACCCGTAAACTGAAAACGCCCCTGCCCATCGGACAGCACTTCCTGCTTCTTCGCAGGGTCCTGAGATGCGAGGCTCACCCGCGCGGCGACAACGAAGTTCCCATTCTGGTCGACAACCATGCCGCTGACACTTCCCAAAGATTGCCCTTCAACCGGATCCTGGCCGGACAGGATACCGAATCCCGGCGCATCGGGTAAGGCAGTCCCGATCGACCCTGTTTGGTGAGATTGCGCAAAGCAAGGAAGGCGGCAGAACAAGATATACAGCAAGATGCCCCAACGAAGGTCTCTTGTTCGCGGACCGTAGACACGCATAACTCTTCCTCTCCTGAGGCGCGCGTAATCAGGTGCGTGGGAACAGATTTTTGCTGGATCGCCACGAGCTGCCCTGAGAGTCCCTCAAAAGCTGAAGGAGCTTTGCAGGAAAATGCTGCGATTGCCAGCCGATGGAGGGCCAAAAAAACCTCCTGCCAAGGACTGGGATTTTGCAAAGAACTTCGAAGTCAATGTGCCGTTCGGAACTCCGAGATTTTGGGTATTGAACACATTGGTGACATACGCAGATAGCGTCAGACCATATCGATGGTTGCTCGTTCCATACATTTGCCCCATCCCGCCCCCCTTTCCCTGACCCTCCGCTCCTGAACCGTTGCCGTCGTTCCTATCACCATTTCCACCGCTTCCGGGACCGTTCCTTTTGGGTCCGAAGCCAATTGTCTTGCTGACATGCATATTCAGGCTTGTGTTAGAAGGACCTGTCCCGAGACCATATGGGATGATCTGTTCATTGGTGCCGATGGGATTAGGATTCAGACAACCATAGGGCGTGGAGATGACACCCGTCTCACCGCAGCTTGAGGCAAATGTTGGCCGAGCATTGAACTGATTGTTTGCCGTAAGGTCGTTACCAATCTTTATGTTGTACGGAGTGCCGGAGTTATACACAAAGTATGGCGCTAAAACCACTCCGTATGGCGCCGTGTAAGTTGCCATCAGGACAAACCGATCCTGAATATCAAAAGGGGTACGCCCGTAATCGGAGGCAGGATTGTGGGCATTGGACGGGAAGTGATCAACACCTGTCGTATCTCCGTTAGCATTTGTGTATGTATAAGTACTATTGACACTTAGGCGCCTCATTCGCGTCGTAAGGGTGGCAGCGATCTGGTTCTCGCGGTACACGCCCCCAGATTGGTATTGGTAAATGTTCGTGCTGGGAGGAGTCGGCGGCGTATCTGGATACTCGTTGGACGAGCTGTCGAAGAGGGGTGCGGTAACGTTATTCGACAGAAACTGGTGAATACCGCGACTAAAGAGGTACGTTACATTTAAGGTTATATTCTTGACAATCTGCCGGTCTACCCCGACAGAACCCTGCATATCGAGGGCAGCATGAAAATTCGGATCTGTGGTCGAAAAGGTCAGAGCTGCATTCGTGCCTATCGGAGTGGGCGGTTTGACTGCATTCCCTGGGCTGGTTTCGGTATACGCAGGGTGAGTTTCAATGTAGATCTGCTGGTTCGAAGGAACGGATGGATTCGATGGTAAATTGTTGTGGATAGTTTGAATCACATAAGGCGTTCCGGCCAGTGAGGTAGAACTCATGGGCACGGTAAAACGCTGATAGAACCAACCATAGCCTGCACGAACCACTGTTCGCGGATTTTGGCCGTGGTCACCGTCTAGCGCATATGCCAGATAAATGCGCGGCGCCCAATCGCTTTTGTCGCTGATGTAATTTTGTGTTTCCCAGCGCATCCCGTAACTGAAGGTCAAACGCGGCCTGATCTTCCAGTCGTCCTGATAAAACAGTGCGCCATCGAATACAGTTGCACGCGCCGTGTACTGGTTGTTGTTGACGACGGTCACCTTGTATTGCCGGGGCGCACGGCTCAGATACGATTGCGCATTGGAAAAGATATAAGAGCCGTTGGTGCCCCCGGTGGTGAAATTCGCATCGCGATACACACGGAAGCGGGTGCCGAAATTGAGTGAATGGTCACCCTTGGATCCGGTAAAATAGTTCTGAATTTCATAGTCGTCCTGATTGTCCCGCAAGGTCCCCGCATTGCTCCCACCAGCGGTAAACTCGCCTTGGAGGGTCACGGTGGGCGAAGTAAATTGGGCAATCTGCGAGCTGCGGATGCGCCGGTATTGAAAGCGTATGTCATCCACAAAATTCTTGCTCAGCACCAGGTTGTCGCTCGCCTGTAGTGTGTTTTCGTCGTTCTCGATATTGGAGGCCTGCGTGCCAAGACTGATCTGACCAGGACCCGTGTCGGTATTGAGGAAGCGGAAGAATGCATACCGCAAGGTGATTACGTTCGACGCGCCCAACTGGTAATCGAATCGCGTGCTGGCATCTAGGCGTGAACTTGGGTTGCCGAGAGGCTGATTGAACACAAGACCATTGGGGGTGGAAGCAGTAATGCTGGCCGGATCCACGGCGTCCACTATGTTCACGTTTTGAACATTGCGGCTGAACACACTTACGAAGTAAGAGGATGACTTGCTCAACGGGCCGCCGATATTGCCATTGAGGAAATACGAATAGTAGCTCGGCTCCTGCAGCGGCGCCGATCCCGCAGGCAAGTTTGCGTTCAGGATTGGGTTCTGCGCATTGAATGCCGAATAATTCCCGCGAGAAAAGATGTTGCCATGCAATTTAGCCGTACCTGGTTTGGTAAGGATTTCGATGCGGCCGTAACCCAGTCGATCAAAGGCCGCGGAAAACGGGTTTTGATTCACCCGGATTTCTCGAATGGACGATTTTGGTGGAATCTGGCCGCCAGTAAAGCCGTCGATATAAATCTGCGATCCGCCCGGTCCGGCAGAGGGCCCGGCAAGCACTTGCAATTCAGTCTGTAGCTCATCGGGATCATCTGAAAGCGCGTCGAGGGCTTTGCCTTTAAGTATGATCGCGCTTGCATTGGTGTCCGGAGTGGTATCGATATTTGTGGTTTTTTGATTTGCACGGACAGACACCTGTTGCTTTGCGGCCTTGATCCCCAATTCAGCATTCAATTGCACCACCTTACCGGAAGAAATAACTACAGCCTTGTTTGCGAAGACCGAGAACCCTCTCGCGGCAACTGTAACGGTGTAGGTCCCAGGGGCGAGTCCACGCGCTTGATATATGCCCAACTCATTCGATGTGGAAGTTGCGACAATATTCCCCGCCTGGCTCGCAATGGTCACAGTGGCCTGCGGAATAATCGCACCCGACTGATCGGATACTTGTCCCTGCAAAATGCCAGGTTTGCTCGGCGCGTTCTGGGCGAATAGAGGAGTTACGCCAATGATCAACGCAACAGCGAGGCATGTCATGAGCCTTCGGTTCCGGCCCAACCTTACTAACACATAGTTAGTTGTCGACAGGTGCATAGCTCTAATGTCTGTCATGACGATTCCCTTCATGGATTTGGAGGCTTCATATGAAGTACATGTGTGGTGATGTCTGGCCAGAACTCGCGGAAGATATTGGTCAGGCCATCGCGTCCGAGTTGTTCGAGCCAACGTTGCTCTGTCATGGTCCAAGCGCCGGAGGTGGCGGTCGAAGGATAGTAGAAATTTCCAAGTCCGGCCTGTGCCCCCTTGCCGACAATTTCAGACAGATTCAGGGTGTTGTAGCCTTCATCGTTCGGCGTAATCAGAAGCCGCGAAATGGCATAGTAGGCGCGATACAACTTACGCCCCTTGCCCAAGGTAAAGTAACGCGAGTCCTCATGCGTGATCGTCGGAATCAGGAAGTCGGTCATGTAATTACCTACAGCCTTGTCTGTAAACGAACGCCAGTAGTACTGGCTATAGCCGGACCATCCATTGCCCAAGGTGGGATAGCTCTTCGCTATGTAAAGCGGTTCTGCGTCAATCCCAGCGAAGATGAATGCCGAATAATCAAAGCTGTTTTGCGTTGCAATCTTGAACTTTTCTCCGACAGTTGGTGGCGCGGGGCGAACGTTCGCGCTGACTGCGCGATAGTTCGGCATGATGCCAAGGATGCGCTTGGGCTGCTGGCCGAAGTCTGGCGGAGGAGTGTTTGGCTGTGTTCCTCCGGGCGTGGCATATTGAACCCGGTCGCCGCTCGCTCCGGGAGTATTTTGCAGCTTTAACTTTTGATCCTGGGTCGATCCAGCCTTTCTCTGCTCATCGGATGAGGTGGCCTGCGGCGCAGACGGCGTTTGATGCGCCGAATCAGCAGCAGAAGACACCGAAGAGGAACTGCTCTCATTATGTGAGCCGCTTTGTGGGGCACCTTGCGGGTCCTGTGATCTTCGTAATGTCGCGTATAGGTAGGCGTCTGGTGCATCCGGCAGAGAAGAATCATCCTGCTGCCCTGAGAGACCGGCCGCGCTGATAATGAAAATAAATAGAACTCCGAAGCCGAGTGCATGGCGCAAGGCCGTACTCCTTATCGGGAATACAGGAGTCCCAAGGGAACTGCACTTGTTGATCCACATCTGTATCTGTGCCAACTTGCCTCGCTAGACATATGATTACCCGCGTTGGAGCTGGCGAATGTCGAAAAATGTCTTGTGATGTGATGTGTCGAAGAACAATATTAAGGTTGCCCGCTATGGAGATAAACAAAGAATGCGCAGCGTTTCTATCAGTAAAGATGCCCACTCTCCCTACCGCGCATCCAACCCAGCATGACTGATTCGTGCGATAGGAACGCCCCGACAAGGCGCCACAGATCATGTCCTGAACCATTCGGAAACGTCGCAAGGTCGCCAACCGGAACCACGATATGACGCGCCTCTTCGATTGTGAGTGAGATATTAATCTATCCCAGCGATCAATCCTCAGTTCATCGAAAGGAGGGTTGAGGTGAACCGATGAGCACAGGGTGCCTCGTTCGCTGGCCACGATTCGCATACAAGGGTTCTCCACGCTGCTCGTAGTCAGGGTTCTCATGGACTTCCACTCTCCCGATTACCGGGACACACCCCTTAACCCCTTAATGACCCACATCGCTGCGAGATGCCGCACTGGTTAAGTGGTCCGTCCCGGTCGAATCCTTAACAACTAGTTCTCTATTGTGTTCAGTCCTGTATCGGCCACCTCCGTCATAAAAATGTCACCTGCAAAAGAACCGGGACGAGCCACTGCACTTAACTTTACTCAGTTACGAGGGGAACAAATGTCGAGAATTGTCATGCGAAGCAGTTGCTTGCGGAGAGCGACTGACACCAATCCGGTGTTGAACGGCGCTTTTTGAGAAACTTCTGGTAACTGTGACGTCACAAGGCTAGCACAAGGCGGGCATCGACCAGAATTAAGGAAGACCTGCGCCCGCGATTTCGGTATCGGTAGCCCGCAAGGTCGTTGCTCTTAAATGCGAGCCGAGCTCCGCGCCGACGAAGCAGGCTCCGCATGCTCTTCCGCTTACCAGAAAATGGCCTCTATCAGGTCGAAGCGATTTTAGTTCCAGTTTCCAGGTCTAAACCCACCGGCTTTCAGCCGGTGAGCTTTCAGCATCCGTGCTAGATTTGGCCTGTGATGGTGGAGTACAGGACGAGCGCGCGCGCGATGTGGGACGTGAAGTACCACGTGGTGTGGATAACGAAGTACCGGTATAAGGTGCTGCGAGGGGAAGTGGCGGAGCGGGCGCGCGATCTGATACGGCAGATATGCGCGGCCCGAGAGGTAACGATTGTGCGGGGAGCGGTGTCGCCGGATCACATTCATCTGCTGGTGGCAGCGCCGCCGCAGTTGGCGCCCGCCAAGCTGGTGCAGTATTTGAAGGGACGATCCAGCCGGATGTTGCAGGAAGAGTTTCCGCACCTGCGCAAGCGGTATTGGGGGCAGCATTTGTGGGCACGAGGGTACTTCTGCGCGACGGTGGGCGCGGTGGACGAGAAGACGATACGCGAGTACATCGAGAATCAAAAGTGGGATGAGGATGCGGAGAGCTTTAAGATTACAGCGCCCACGGAGCCTTAAGCCGGCTTCAGCCGGGAGCGCTTCAGGCTGCTTCAGCAGCGACCCGCGACTTTCAGTCGCAATCCAACCCACCGGCTTTTAGCCGGTGGTCGTTTAGGTTTCCGCAGCATGGCATCATGCGCGCGGCGCTTTCGGAAAGCATGGGGAAGTTGCTGTGTGGCTGCCGCCGCAGCAGATCGACTAGTCTAATGCCTCGCGCTCACGGTCAGTCGAGATTCAGAAGCCGCGACGCGGCTTTTCGGAAGAAATGGCCGCCGTTCGCGGCGTGGGAAGGCGCGAAAGCCGCGGTCAGAACTCGCACGGGAAACGGAGGACGTGCCTCGTGTCCATCCCCATCCTGGGCCGGGAATAACTGCACCAGCGCCTGCTTCGGATTTTCCCGCAAGGTGTCGAGCAGCGCCACCCGATGCACGCAGAAAATCGTGCAGTACGGTGCGCAGAGCTTGGGTGTTTTGGACTCCCGCTCGATATCCTCCTGCGTGTATTGCGCAAGCGGGATGGCGGGATATCCGCGCTGGGCCATGCAGTAGTGCACCAGCCCGTTCTCGCAAATATAAAGGTGGCGACCGCCAGCGGGGCAGTGCCACTCGTTGGGCAGCCCACGCAGTAGATTCCTGCGCCATGGATTGTGGCGGGCAAAAGAGAACAGCGGTTTCGAGAGGCGCTCTATCTCATCGATTACCTTCTGCGATTCCGCACTCAGCGGCTGAATCCGTCCGGTCTCATCGTGGACAATGCCTGCGCTGCTGCCCAGGCCCAGTTCGATTGCCCTCCGGGCGATCACCAGGGCGTCTCTGGGTCGATCGGTTCCGGCCCCGACCACCGAGTGAATATGCACCTGAAATTCAGCGTACTCTGCCAGCCAGCGCAGCTTCTGATCAAGAACCTTCAGGCTTTTCTTCGAGACTTTGTCCGGCAGCACGTTATCGATGCTGATTTGCATGCGGTCGAGTCCAGCGCGGTTCAGTTTCCGGATGCGGTCGACAGAAAGCAGGTAGCCATTCGTGACCATGACGACGAGCATGCCGTGATGGCGTATCCGCCGGATAATTTCCTCCAATTCGGGATGGAGGAGCGTCTCTCCGCCGGTCAGCGTGATGGCGGTGGTGCCGAGCGCCGCCAGACGATCAATGCGGAGCAGCATCTCCTTCGTCGGAACCGGTTTGGAGAAGTCGTCGAACTCGTTACAGTAGGTACAAGCCAGGTTGCAGCGGCGAGTCACCACAACATGCGCGAAAACCGGATGGCGGGGTGACTTGAGCGCCATCGCAACCAGCCGGATTTCCCGGTACACGCGATGCCATCGTTTGGCACCACGACGAACGGTAATCATTCCCATCAGACCAGTCCTCAGTAGGGGTTGCGGAAACCTTGTCGGCAATCCGATGCACGAGAACAATATATTCCTCAAGTAGCGAAGCGAGTGTCGAGAAATGTCGTGCGCAACCGGATGCTCTACGGAGGGCGTGTGGGGCGGGCTCGGTATTGAAGATTGTTTTGTTGAGAAATGTCGAGACGCATCATCCCCTGCGACGGAACTCCGTCTATTAAGACATTGGATGTTATTCGCCCTAAACATTGTAGTAGCGTACTGAAGCTTTTCAAGATACTGTCGATCCACTGCAGATGGCGGTCGCCGAACGGCGTCAGAATATCTTCGTTCAATTTGCCGGTCGGAAGGAAATATGACGAATGCGAATTGCAATTTTCACCGAGACGTTTCTGCCCAAGGTCGATGGCATTGTCACCACACTCTGCCAAACTATCCGACAGCTCAAGAAACTAGGCAACGAGGTGCTAATTTTCGCGCCTGAAGCGGGCGTCAAGGAATATGAGCAGTCACGAGTCGTCGGCATAAGCGGATGCTCGTTTCCTTTCTATCCTGAACTGACGTTATCGCTTCCACGCGCCTCGATGCGCGAAGCGTTGACGGCGTTCCATCCTGATATCATTCATGTCGCTGACCCCGCTCTCCTGGGTCTGGCTGCGCTCTATTACGGGGGAGGCGCTCGGGGTGGCGCTTTGGGCTTGCCCTTGGTTGTCTCGTACCATACCGATCTTCCTCAATATCTGCATCACTACGGAATGGGGATGCTGGAAGGGCTGATTTGGCCCCTTCTGCGCATTCGGCATAAGCGGGCCACGCTGAACCTATGTACCTCGGGTGTCATATTGGAGCAACTCCGTGAACACAGAATTGAGCGGACAGCGCTTTGGCCGGGCGGCGTCGATTCAGACCTCTATAGAGCCAGTCAACGCTCGGAACAGATGCGCCTGCGCCTGACCCAAGGCCACGCGGCGAGTCCGTTACTGCTCTATGTTGGACGGCTCTCGGCGGAGAAAGAGATTGAAAGGATTAAGCCGATTCTTGAAGGCATTCCAGGTGCATGCCTCGCATTAGTTGGTGATGGGCCTCACAGGAAAAAACTACAGCGACACTTCTCGGAGAGCCCTGTTTTCATGTCCGGCTTTCTGCATGGTGATGAATTGGCCAGCGCTTTCGCATCGAGCGATATCTTTGTGATGCCCTCTCGCACCGAGACATTGGGGCTCGTCGTTCTGGAAGCAATGAGTTCGGGTCTCCCAGTGGTCGCTGCACGAGCAGGAGGCATTCCGGAGCTCATAGAAAACCACGTAAGCGGCTATCTGTTTGACGATGAGGGCGAAGCGATTGCAGCCGTACAGCAGCTATTGCGTAATCCCGATCACATGGCTACCGTCCAGGAAAACGCCAGAAAGAGGGCGCTCGCGCATAGCTGGGAGGCGGCCACCCAGAGGCTGGTAGAACACTATCAATACGCTCGTGAGTGCTTTCCTGCCGTGAAGTAGGTTCGTTGTGGGTTGTGTTTAAAACGCCGTCTATTTTCGCATTTGCGCTCCCAATATTTATGATTCGGTCGCAGCCAGCAGTGCTCGGAACTTAAATCCCGATGCGACAACTGCGATGCCGCCTCCAATTAGAAGTGGCGCGGTGAAGATGCCGAAAGTCAGCAGTGAGAAGGCAGCAGCAACCGATTTGTCGACCCCGAACAAGCCCATCCCGAGCACGCAAAAGAACTGATAAGAGCCAAGGTTGCCCGGAGCATTGGGAATAACTGTCCCAACCCTGATGATCAAAAAAACCGCCGCCGCTGCTGCCACCGGCAAATCGAACCCACTCCCCTTCATCAAGAACCACATGGCCAAGATGAGGCAGACAATCGACAGGCAACTGACAGCCCCTGCCGCTATAATCACTCGCGGGTGCCCCATCAGCACGAGCGCATCCAAGAACCCTGCTTTGATCGCCTCCGGGTCCTGTGCTGTCAGGTTTCGGCGGCCTCGTCCTCGAAACAACACCAGTACGATCCAGACACTCATGATGATGGCGATACACACGGCCAAGATCAGGGCCCCCGATACAAGCGATCCAGGAAGCCGGACCACCAGGGCGACGGCAAAGAAGCCAGCCAGCATCCAAAGGCCGTCGAGCATGCGTTCGAGAACGGCTGAGGCGAACGTGTTCGAGAGCGCGAGCCTGCTCCATCGTGAAAGCAGGTAACACCGGATAAGTTCGCCGGGGCGCAGCGGCAGGACTTCATTGAAGAACAGTCCTATATAGACTGCCTGAACGGTCCTCCAGAATCTCACTTCGGCCAACGGCTTGAGTAATATTGCCCAGCGCCAGGCGTTCACGAAATATACCGCCACGCTGAAAACGATGGCAAGGGCCAGGTAGCCGGGGCTGAGAACTTCAAACTGATGAATGAAGCTGTGGAGATCAATCCCCCAAAATACCCATAGGAGGCAGAGCGCAGCTACAGCATACGCCAGACCTGCGAGCAGTCGCCTTTGTTTAGGCCGTTTCGTCCATCTGCGGGGTAACTGCAATCTTGGCCTGACGCGCACCGAGCTACCGCAACACTCTGCGGATGACTCCCATCGTAGCAAGTTTGGCCAGACGCTTCACAGGGGAATTTTTGGGAGCGAGGTTTCCGGAGTCTTTGCCAGCCGCAGTCGCTAACACCTGTCTGTAGAACATCCGCAACTGATCGGTGGATGCGGTCCAACTCCACCTTTCTGCTTCTCGTCGCGCATGGCGCCGGACACACTCTCGTTTCGCCGGGTCCTGAAGCAGGAGTCGCACCGCCTGGATCGCCTCCTGTTCCTCCTCAAAGAGAAAGCCGCTCACCCCATCCTCGACCAAATCGGGAATGCCTCCGGCCCGCGCCGCGATCACCGGGCAACCGGCAGCCATGGCTTCGAGCAGCACTAGACCGAGAGTCTCGGTACGGGAAGGAAGTACGAACATATCGGCTGAGGCGAAGGCGCAAGCCAACCGTTGCCCCTCCATATACCCAGGAAAGAAGGTGGGAGTGCCATGGAAGTGTTTTTCAAGTATGTTCCGATGCGGGCCTCCACCGACGAGAGCTAGACGCGCCTCGGGCATTGCACTGAGAATCCGTTTCAGTTGCTCTATGTTTTTCTCGGCTGAGAGTCGTCCCACATAGAGGAGCAAGGGTGAGTCGAGATGCCCTTGGCTAAGATAGGCGCGCATCCCGCGTGAAGCTCTCTCCTGGCAAAACAAGTCCGTATCGATGCCGCGCTGCCAGAGCACCACGCGAGCGATACCATGACGGGTGAGATCATCCACCATCGCCGACGACGTACATAGATTGAGGGCGGCGCCGTTGTGCCGCGTCCTCAGCAGCTTCCAGACCAGACCTTCGATGGAGCCAAGCCGATAATAGTGCAGATATTTAGGCAGTTGCGTGTGATACGAGACGACCAGTGGGATTCGCAGGGTTGACGCATAGTAAATGCCTGCGACGCCCAACAGGACAGGATCAACAGCATGAATAACATCCGGCTGAAAGTCCAACAGCGTTTTGCGCATTGAACTGCGTGGCAGGGCGAGCCTGAGTTCTGGATACAACGGAAATGGAACCGCCGGCATGCCGACTACCCGCGCGCCCTCGAAGTCCACGATGCCACCTTCAGGAGCAAAAATCAGAACTTCGTCGCCCGCCCTTCGCAACTGCGAAATCGTATTGCGGAGCCGCGTGACGATTCCATCTACCTTTGGAATGAAAGTTTCCGAGAAAAACGCGATCCGCATGCCGTCCCCTTTCCGCTATACTTCGACGACACTTGGAGAGACAGAGCCCTGGCGCCAGGTGACATTCGGCAAAATTGCTTCCTTATCGACCCTGTGCCGATAGCGGATAACAAAGTTCAGGAGAGAATCGAGCAGAGACTCCGAGAGACTATGCGGCTGGAGTCCCAGGTCAAGCAGCTTCGTATTCTTCGCGTGGTAGTAGTGTTCTTCAAGCTCTACCCTTGGATTTTCAAGTTGGGTGATGCTTACTGGCAGTCCCAGCTTCGCTGCTGCATCTTGCACCATTCTCGCCAGGTCGCCGACGCTGAACATCTCCGTAAACTGATTGAAAACCCGGAATTCGCCGGGCGCTGCAGGGGTCGCGATGGCCAGTTCGACACAGCGAACTGTGTCTCGTATGTCAAGGAAGCAGCGTGTCT
>JAJYGR010000305.1 GCA_021790655.1 Acidobacteriota bacterium
CCGATGGACGGCGGAGGCCCTGTTTTCCGCTGGCAATATGGCCCTGGTCGCCAATGACTTGCCTTCGGCGATCCAATACTACAGTGATCTTGCCCAGCGCTTTCCCGATAGCCCCATGGCATCGACCAGCCAGTGGCATGCCGCCTGGTTGAACTATCGCATCGGAGATAAGAAGACCGCCGCCCAGTTGTTCGATCGGCAGATTGAACGCTATCCCAACAGTTCGCACGTAGCTGCGGCCATCTACTGGCGCGGCGTGGTCTATCAGGAGTTTGAGAAAAATCCCGCGGTTGCGGCGGCCTGTTTTCAAAAACTGCACCGGGCATTTCGTCATTACTATTATGCTGGTCTGGCGGACCAGCGCCTGGCTGCTCTCGGCCCTGTCGTCCCGGCAACCCTGCCGGAGCTGGCGCGGGTTGACGAGCCTGTCGCTCCCAGGCTGACAGATGAAATTCCAGAAGACGAAATTCATGTAGAGCGCGCGCAGTTGCTGGCGAACGCAGGCTTGAATCGATACATCGTCCCAGAAATTGCTGCCAGCCCTGACAGTGACGGTTGGCGTGCATACGCGGAAGCGGAGATCTACAGTTCCGATGGAGAGAACTGGCGGTCGCTGCACATCCTGAAGCAAAAAATACACGCCTATTTCGCAATGCCGATCGCTTCCATTCCGCGCAGCTATTGGGACCTGCTGTTCCCGCAGCCATATTGGCCGCTGCTGGAGAGTCAGTCGCAGAAACAGAACCTCGATCCATATCTGGTGGCGTCGCTGATTCGGCAGGAGTCGGAATTCAACCCTGGCGCTGTATCTTACGCCAATGCCTGGGGGCTGATGCAGTTGCTGCCGCGCGTCGGTAGCGAACTGGCGCGTAAGGACCGCGTGCGTCCCTATCGGACTTCGTATCTGCTCAATCCGAACGTGAACATCCAGCTCGGCACAGCGTATCTGCGAGAGTTGATGGATGAATTTAACGGCCAGCCAGAATACGCGCTGGCGGCCTACAACGCGGGCGACGACCGGGTAAAAACATGGCTGGCCAACGGCCCTTACGCCAGTCTTCCGGAATTTGTGGAGTCGATCCCTTTCACGCAGACCCGCGAATACGTGCAGGCGATCCTGCGCAACCGCGATATCTACCAGCATCTGTATGGGGCAGGCAAACAGCCTGTTCCACAGACGCAAGTACATTTAAACTAAGCAAGCACGGCCAGCGCGCTACAACGCGCCCGGATGGCGAAATCGGCAGACGCAGCGGACTTAAAATCCGCAGACCATAACCGGTCGTGGGGGTTCAAGTCCCCCTCCGGGCACCAATAAACTCAAGAGCTTGCAAAATCAACGCATTTTCGGATGCGTTTTTCTGTGCCCAAACTGTGCCCAAAGTGCTGTCGATTCGTGCCTTTGAAATACGCCGAGCGTGAGCACGCCACTTCGCCACGCCCATGCCTCCAGCGCAAAGAGCGAAAAAGACCGTCAAAAAGCTTTGCGATTGTACCGACTTAGGGGAGAATGTGATTCGGTTGGAAGAAATCTTTAGGCTTTAGACGTGAAAGGAATTAACCGTGAAAACAATCAGAGGTCGATTTTCTCATCAAATCAATCCCGCAGCAGTGAACGATGGCTGGCACAATCGTTTTGCAAGTGTCATCGCCCCAGAGGCGCGTTTGGAGACCAACGGGACTGCGTTCAGCATCAGGCATAGTCCGAATTGGGATGTCACCAGCTTAAAGCATAGCTTCGAGCTGGAAGTACATCGTATCGATGCGGGCTGTGAGGTCACCTGGTTCGGCTCGTGATTTTAATTCGCTCTGATCCATCGGCCTTTAGCTGAATCACATCCATACTGAGCCGGCGGAGGCGGTTTATCCGCCATTGCTAATCGTACCCGGCAATCTTGCGGACCATGATCTCTATCGCCGATGTGGTTGCCGGAATGAACGGATGCGCTTCGGAATCCTCTCGATAGTGAAAATCCACTCTGACGACTTCATACTTTCCGCCTCCATAATTGCGTTCTTTGTCCGTCTCTCCTGGAAGGTAGACATTGTCACCTACTCTCGGGATTACCGCGAGTTGTTTGAACGGGACCAAGTTGATAGCGCACTTTGCATTGACGTCGTAGAAGCTTACGCAGTTCTCGCTCACCCCTCTCGGTTGCCGTTCCTTCTTGAACTGCTGATAAAAACCCCACATTGAGGATATGAGAACAGGGACGCCAATGAGCGTTAGCACATCGGCAACACGGCTAATAATTTGGTCGGGCCAAGTGAAGATCATAGCGAGGACTTTAGCACGACTTCACCCACAAAAACACCATGCATTAAACACAGATGTGGGCGTTGAAATAATAGAAGATTCACTTGAGCCTGGGCACCTTATGCAAGCCTCAGCGGAGCCGAAATACCGAATTGTTCTGAATCGTGCTCGAAGAAGTACATCTTAGTCGAGATCCTTCAATCTCCACCCTTGAGTTCTTCGGCCCGGAATGTAGTTTCCCTCGGCATACTCTATCGCTTCCTTTTCGGTCTTGAAACTTCTCGCTTCCATCCCCACCATACTTGGGGGTAAAGGACCCTCCTCCGAGAACGTGAAAGTGTCCGGGCCCTTTTTGGTAACTTGAATAAAGAGTCTGAAAGTATCTTTTTCCAGTAATTTTCCCCAAACAATTTTGCTCATGGCATGAGGATACTACGTTAGGAACGACTGTATATGATAGGGACAACAATGCCTATTGGTTACACGACGGACTCTCGACGGCATGAATGGAGCATGATGATGCGTTTGTCAGTTTTCGTGTTTGTTGTTTTTCTGCTCGTTTGCCAAACTGCTACCGCTCAGACGGGAAAGACGGTGTCGTCTCAACAAAAAAATGATTTAGATTCGCTCCGCAAAGCCGCTGAACAGGGGAATGCAAATGCGCAATTCAACCTTGGCGCGGCCTACTACAACGGCGTTGGTGTGCAGCAGGATTACGCACTGGCGGCTGCCTGGTATCGCAAGGCAGCCGAGCAGGGTAATTCGGAGGCCCAATACTATCTTGGCGTTGCATATGACACCGGCCAAGGCGTGCAGCAGGACGACGCACAGGCGGCTGTGTGGTTTAGCATGGCGGCGGATCAAGGGAATGTTCAGGCTCAATATAACTTGGGAGTTATGTACCATAGCGGCCAAGGTGTGCGACAAGACGATGCTCAAGCAGCAATCTGGTTTCGCAAAGCGGCAGAGCAAGGAATGGCCAATGCACAAAACAACCTTGGCGCGATGTACCATGACGGCCGCGGTGTCCCAAAGGACGATGCACAGGCAGCGGTCTGGTGGCGGAAGGCCGCTGAACAGGGTGATGCCGCTGCGCAAACCAATCTCAAACTCGTGAATGCGCGGAGCCAACAGGAAAGCAATGCAGCATCAACACCAGCAGACTTATTTCCGTTGCACATTACGATTGAGTCCTCATTTGAAGAGAAATTACCTGAAATCGCTTCATCGATAACCGAAGGAAACACCATCGGAATGGCACCGCCATCCTTCGTGGTGTTTCACGGTACGATCGACGGGGAAAATCATTGGGTGCTGAGTTGCCGCAGCGAAAACCTGTTATTGGAACGAAATCCTTGCACTGACCTGCCTCACGGTGATTATCGCGGACGATGGGTGCATGGGTACGACATGCTTCAGCTCGTCGGAGGCACTCCCGATGCTCCTATCATGCGCTTCTTGGATGTAAGCAAAAACGCAAAAAGTCCGCCAACACCTGACGACGCTGCCTTTCGGTCTCCGATCTACGACTTCGCTGCCAATTTTTCCAAAGGAAAAACCGCACAAAATTATCCGATCCTCGTCCATGTTTATGGAGGGGTAACTCTCAGCTTGCCGGTTGGTCAAATCCCAGCGAGAAGCTCCTGCTCCATGACTACATGGACAGCTTACCAAACCAACATCGATTGTGTTAGCTATCCGTCTGTCGAGATCGACCGAGGATATGTCACTCTGTCGGTATCGATTGGCAGCGATTCATATAGGTCGCTGAATTGCGAGGCGAAATGGAAATGGAGCCGGTGTTCGGCAATAGCGCCGGGTTTCTATTACGCAAGGATGGACAAGAAGAACAGGCTGATGGTGCTCACGGATGACGACAGCCAACCGAAGGAGGTAGGATTTTCAGTTCAAGAAAAGAGCCGATAGTCTATCCAGCTTCCAATTTTCTGAGCGCATCGGCGATGTCTGTTTGCGAGACGATGGCGTATCGCTCAAAGACGCTGCGTGTGCGCCAGCCGCCGCGGCCCTGGCGATGGATTCCATCACTCAAACAGAACAGGGCCCGCGTGCCCAGGGAGAAGAAAAGTGACGAAGGAAATGACCACACATATGCCCCGCTGGGCAGAGTCGATCATGAAGAAGCACGGGATCAGTAAGCCTCCGCCTGCGGGTGTCGTGCCCGACTGGCTGCGCGCGGAAGTGGAGAAGACGCCGCTCTGGTACATTATCCGCGAAGCGAAAGAGGTCCGTCACACCCATCCATACCTGCTTATCGAGGAACTGCGCAAGCAGCCCACGCAATGGCGCGAAATTATCGGCACCTTGGCCCCGGCGATTGGGGCAGTTGCAGACGCCATCGTAGCGCGGGGCACACGGGAGATCATCTTCACCGGTTGTGGGTCCGCTTTCTTTACCGCGATGCATGGTGAGTTTGTGGTGGAGCGTTTGGCGGGCATTCGCTGCCGTGCTGTGGAGTCGTTCGAACTTCTCCGCTATTTTCCAGAAGTCGATCCGGCGCATACCGTGGTCGTCGCGCACTCGGGCACGGGAGGCAGTATCGAGACGCGCGATGCGCTCCAGGAGGCCCGCAACCGGGGCTGTCTCACGGTCGCGATCGTCAACACTCCCGGAAGCCCGCTCGAAGGCCTCGCGCAACACTCGCTCTGTTACGAGACGGCCCAGGGTTGCGGTCCCTGCATCAGCGTCATCAGTACCAGGATCTTGATGCAGACGCTGCTTGGGTTCGAGCTGGGACGGCGGCTGGGCCGCGATCCCGCGCGGATTTCGACTCTCCATTCGCAGATCGAGCGCTGCGCCGAAATCGGCGATGCGTTCCTGAATACGCAGGAGGTGTCGGTCCGTTCATTGGCGGAACGCCATAAGGACACGGCCTCCTTTTTCCTCGTCGGCACCGGCCCGAATTATTTCTCAGCCCGTGAAGGCACACTCAAGATCGAGGAAGAAAGCATTTGTGTCAGCAAGGCGTATCGGCCGGGCGACTTCCACCACGACGTGATCTCTATCCTGGGGCCAACCAACTGCACGATTGCGATTGCCGGTAACAAGGCCACGAATCCCCGCATCGCCGACTGCCTGGACGTTGCACGGGCAGCCGAATCGGGGACTATCGCGGTGGTGTTCGACGGCAACGACTCGATCGCCTCCCACGCGGAGCATGTCATCCGGCTTGAAAGCGGCATCGACGAACTGCTGACACCCATCCCGCTGACGCTGGTGTTCCAGCTATTCGGCTACTACCGCGGGGTCGCCCGCGGCTTCAACCCCGATGCGTTACGCACGGACTACTGGCCGAATGCCAAGGCCTGGATCACGGCCTTTCCGATTGGGACACACTGAGGAAAAAGTGAAACTAGCATCGTTTCGCGCTGTCATTTTCGACTGCGATGGGGTACTGGTCGATAGCGAGCCGCTTGGACTGCGTTCATTGCAGATGGCGTTGCATGAGGCCGGCGTCGAGCGATCGCTCGATTCTCTCACTCGCTTCTCCGGTCGCAGTCACGGCGAGACGCTCGCCGAACTGGAAGCGGAGTCGGGATTGCCGCTGCTGGCGAGCGCGGTTGCGAAGCGGATGGACGAGTGTTACATGGATATCGTGGGGGCAGAGGGATTGCGCCTATGCTCCGGAGTGCCGCAACTGTTATCGCTTTTGGAAGCCTGCCATATTCCCTTCACTCTGGCGTCTTCCGGTCCACGCAGAAAAGTGCTCTTCAGCTTGCAGAGTGCGGGCCTTGCGCCGGCCTTTCCGTATTTCCTATGCGGGGACGACGTGGCGCGCGCGAAGCCAGCGCCCGATCTGTACCTCGCGGCCGCTGCGCTCGTTGGTGCGGATCCCACCGAATGTCTCGCCATCGAGGATGCTCCGAATGGCGTGCGTTCGGCCTGTGCGGCAGGCATGCAGGTCGTCGGGGTAACAACCAGCTTCGCGGCGAGCGCGCTCGCGGAGGCCAATCTCATTGTGGACTCATTGTCGCTTCTGCCGCGCTACTTCGCCGATTCGCCACGCCTGGTGACTTGAGGGATATGAAGTTACTCAGGTATGGGACCTTCGGGAGGACCTCCTGATGTTTGCGGCGTTGATGCTCGTACTGTTGGCTGGCGGAATGAACGGGAGCTTTGCCGTACCCATGAAGCGCGTGCGCGGATGGCAGTGGGAGCATACCTGGCTCGTCTGGTCGTTTTTCGGAATGCTTGTAATTCCTCTGGCCGTTGCGGTCGCGACCGTCCCCGACTTGAGAGCCGTTTACCGCGTAGCCGGGCCGCTGCCACTCGTGTACACGGCATTCTACGGAATGGTGTGGGGGATGGGTGCGGTCCTCTTTGGCTTGGGCATCGCGCGTGTCGGGCTTGCGCTCGGTTTCGGGATCATCCTCGGCACATCGTCCTCATTTGGCGCCATAGTGCCGTTGGTGATGCTGCACCGCGACCGCCTCTTCACGACCGCTGGCGTGCTGATGCTCGCCGGCGTCGGTGTCATCCTCGCCGGGGTTGCGGCGAGTGCGCGGGCCGGTCTGTTGCGCGAGGCGAGGTCACCGCTGCAGTGCGACAATGGCTCTTTCACGACCGGCCTGGGCATCTGCCTGCTCGCTGGCCTGGGTTCCACCTTTATGAGTCTGGCCCTCAACGAAGCCACACCGATTTCCAGAGCTGCTGAATCTCTGGGGACGTCTCCGGGCCGCTCGCTGAACGCCATCTGGCCTGTACTCCTGGGAGGAGGGTTTGCCGTTAACGCCGTATACTGCTCTTTCCTTCTGATACGTCGAAGCAATGCCGCGCGCTTCCGGGAGGCCGCAGGCGCCAACATCGGCCTGGTCGTGGCAATGGCAGTGCTGTGGTCGGGCAGCAACTTTATCTATGGCGCTGGAGCACACCGGATGGGGCCGCTCGGCCTGGTCATCGGGTGGCCCATCTTCATGGCTGCGATCGTGATGACGGCGAACGTCTGGGGACTTCTGACGGGCGAGTGGCGCAGTGCCGGGCGGCGCGCGCTGACGTGGGCGGCGGGGGGCTGCCTGCTGCTCGTGATGGGAATTTGGATCATCGCCTCGGCTGGGAACAGGTCGTAAGAACAACGCGCGCCGACAGTTCTAGTGTGGAAAGTGGAGGTCCTGTCATGCAAGCACGAA
>JAJYGR010000322.1 GCA_021790655.1 Acidobacteriota bacterium
AAGCTGTGCCCGATGCCGGGCTGACCTATGACGCGATCGAGCTTGACCGCGACACGGAAGTCTTCAATTCTCGGGCATCTTCCGTGCGAATTATCCCGACGATTTTTTATCAGCAGCAGGGCCAGCTCAAAGAAATGGTCGATGTATTCCTGCACTATGAGGAGCGGGTGAAGCCAGGAAGCAGTGTGGATCTGGCCATTGCAGGCAAGTACTATCATCAGGCGCTTCAAGGTGGTCAGGACTTTGGCGAAGAGAAGCTTACCTTCGCAATCCCAGAATTTTCAGCACAGACACAAGCACAGCTTAGCTGGAATGTAACGGGGCATGCGCAGCACAAGGAACAGACCATCGACCCACAAAAGAAGTGGACCTTGTTTCTTGTGCCCCATATCCATCTCGATGTAGGCTATTCGGACTACCAAGGTAAAGTTGCAGCCATCCAAAGCCGCGCTATCGACGAAGCGATGGATATGATGGGGCAGCATCCAGATTTTCGTTTCAGCATGGACGGGGAATGGGACCTGGCGCAGTTTCTGAAGACGCGCGCGCCTGCGGAACAACAGCGCGCGATCACCGCCATGCAGAAGCGGCAGTTGTTTATCCCCGCGCAATACGCCAATCTGCTTACCGGCTTTCCAACGGCAGAGACGCTGATCCGCTCGTTCTATTCCAGCGCCAACTTCAGCCGCGAGCACGGGACGCCATTCAACTACGCCAACATTACAGACGTTCCCTCCTACTCGTGGTCGTATGCCTCGATCCTCTCTTCCGCAGGAATTCACTATCTGCTTTCAGGCAGCGATAACTATCGCGCGCCCGTGCTGCTGCAAGGGCATCTGAATGAGAATTCTCCGTTCTGGTGGCAAGGTCCGGACGGCCAGAAGGTCCTGTTCTGGTACTCGCGCATCTATCAACAGATGCAGATGCTGTTCGGCTTACCTCCGGTACTATCGGCAGGGCACGACACACTCCCGTTGTTCCTGCAAATGTACGAGTATCCCAGCTACCGCGCCAATGCAGCGATCATCTTTGGCACCCAAGTGGAGAATACCGACTTATACCCGCAGCAGGCAGAACTAGCGCAGCAGTGGAACAGCGTGTACGCCTATCCAAAGTTGCAGTATTCGGGCTTCCACGATGCGCTCAAAAACATCGCGCAGCAGTTTGGCAATGACATTCCAACCATAAGCGGAGATGGCGGCCCCTATTGGGAGGACGGTATTGCCTCAGACGCATATTACGCGGCGATGGAGCGCCAGAATGAAAGCCGTGGGCCGTCGGCGGAAAAGCTCGCCACGCTGACTTCTCTCGTCGATCCGCATCTTGCAGCCGACAAAAAAGACCTGGACCGGATGTGGACCGACATGGTCCTGATGGATGAGCACACCTGGGATTCTGGCAACAGTGTGTCCGATCCCACAAGCAGGGAAGCCGTCCAGCAGTTGGCGGTGAAAGACTCGTACGCTGTAAACGCTCATGAACTCGCGGATTTTGTGGCGCGTAACAGCCTGGCGAGCCTGGCGGATTCGATCCCTGCTGGCCCTGGCAGCCTAATCGTTTTCAATGCCTTGAACTGGAATCGCAGCGGGCTGGTGTCCATCGATCTAAACAAGAGCGATGAGATCGTGGATCCGTCCACCGGCCAGGTTGTTCCGGTAGAAATCCTGGGCGGCGACAACCATTTTCAGCATGTGCGCTTTGTTGCCACAGATGTGCCTGCTACTGGCTACAAAGTGTTCAGGCTACGCCATGCGGAGAAGCCAGCGGCTCCCGCTGCAATTTCACAGACCACAACTCTCGAAAGCCCGTACTATCGTGTGCAACTGGACGCTGCAACCGGCGCGGTGCGCAGCATCTATGACAAACAATTGCAGCGCGAACTGGTGGACCGGCAAAGTCCCTATCGGTTCGGGCAATATCTCTATGTGACCGGCGGGGACAAGGAACCCAACAGCCTGTTGCAATACCGCCTGGTATCGCCAAAGCCCAATCTGCAAATCCATCCCGCCAGCGAAGGCCGTCTTGTTTCAGTTACGCGGACACCCTATGGCTGGGTGGCGCGCATGGAAAGTACAGATACCAACACGCCGAAGATTGCATCGGAGGTCCGGCTTTTCGAGCGGGAAAAGAAGATCGAGTTCGTCGAAGATGTGAACAAAAAGGAAGTGGACAGCAAGGAGGCCGTCTACTTTGCTTTTCCCTTCGCCATGGACCAGCCGCGGTTCCAGTATGAGATACAGACCGGCGTTGTCGATCCGGCGAAGGACATGTACCCAGGAGCTGGTCATGAATGGTTTTCCGTACAGCACTGGGTATCTGTGCAACAGAATGGAATCTCGGCAACGGTGATGCCACTCGATGTGCCTCTGGTCACACTGGGCGACATCAATCGCGGCGCATGGCCGACCCAGTTTGGCCAGAGGACGGGGACCATTTTCTCTTATGTCATGAATAACTACTGGTTCACCAACTATCGCGCCGGGCAGGGAGGACATTTCCGTTTCCGCTATATAGTCACCAGCGCATCTTCGACGGATCAAGTCCGCCTAAGTCGATTGGGCTGGGAGGAAATGACGCCGCTTGAGAAGGACGAAGTCACATCCCAGGACAAGGCGCTGAATCTGCAGCGACCATTGGACGGCAAGCAGGGAAGTTTCCTCAAAGTGAATGACGCGGACTTGCTGCTCGAAACGTGGAAACCCGCCGAGGACGGGAACGGCACGGTCCTGCGCTTTCTCGATTTTGGTGGCGCCACACGCACAGTGACCGTGCAAACCCCGTTGCTACAGTTGCAACAAGCATGGCAGACCGACGCGGTAGAACGGAACCGAAATCCACTGTCGCTCATGGAAGAGAATGGCTTTCAATTCACGATCCATCCACATGAAATTGTCACCGTGCGGATCGTAGGTAAGGATGCGCTGGGAGCTCCCAAACTGTAGTATGGCGCGGAACATTTTCTGCGGAAACGCGCGCAACAAGGTTATCGGGTTGAATCCGCATTGAGGAGAGTGTCCGGAAGTGGACAGTTCGGCGGGTGCTTGCAGCTTGCTTGCAAAATGCGCCACAGTGTTTCTCCCTTTGTTCGCAGAAAATCACGGTGGCTTGGTGGGCAGTGAGGGACTCGAACCCCCGACTTCCTGCTTGTAAGGCAGGCGCTCTAACCAACTGAGCTAACCGCCCATAGGGCGTACGTATGGCGCTTTCTCAGTCTATGGAAGGGAATCCAGCGGGTCAAGCCAGCCTCAGCATTCCAGATGCGGAGCGACCTCTTGGTAAACTCATCGAATGCGTCGCCTGATTGTAAACGCCGACGATTTTGGGCTGACCGGCGGGATCAATCGCGCCATCCTCGATCTGTATCGTGATGGCGGCCTCACCTCGGCAACATTGATGGCGGCATCGCCCCAATCCGCAGAAGCCGTGGCCCTCGCCAAGCAGGAAACTTCGCTCGGCGTTGGGTGCCATGTCGTGCTGCTCGATGGATCTCCGTCTGCCGACCCAGCGTTGATCGCCAGTCTACTGTCGGCAAACGACACTCCCCGTTTTCGCTTCACACTAGGAGAGTTCGTCCGCGATCTATATCTGGGCCGTATCGAAATCTCACATATTGAAAGGGAAGCGACCGCGCAAATCCTGCATCTGCAACAAGCTGGAGTTCGTGTCACGCACGTCGATACGCACAAACACACGCACATGTTTCCTGTAGTGCTGGACGCTGTGACGCGAGCGGCAACAGTGTGCGGCGTTCGCGCAATTCGCAATCCCTTTGAACCGGCCTGGAGCATGGCGGCAACTCCCAACGCCGGTTCGATTCGCAAGCTACAGGTGCATCTGCTGCGACGTTTCCGCAGGATTTTTTTAAGACTCATACAGGAAAGAAATCTCGCTACAACGGATGGCTGCATTGGCGTTCTGGCCACAGGAACATTGGATGAACGCGCTCTGCACTCCATACTGTCCAGGATGCCCGAGGGTACATGGGAACTGGTCTGTCATCCGGCGTATCTCGATGACGAACTTCGCAGTACACGCACTCGACTACAGGCATCTCGTCAAGTCGAGCTGAGTGCGTTGCAATCTCTTTCGACGGTACTGGCGGGGCTGAATAAAAATATTGAACTGATGCATTTTGGCCAACTGCCCTCAAGCAATCGTGGAGCGTAAGCTGTTCTGCTGCATCTACTACTAGGGCGTGTTTCATAAATACTTTTGGCCCGGATCAGTCAAAAATCTTCAGGGGCTAAAGCCATGCCCCGATACAAACCGTATTTATGAAACACGCTCTAGGACCTGGGAAGGGAGAGTTACTCACGCATGAAAATCGGCATTACCTGTTATCCCACATACGGCGGCAGCGGCGTAGTTGCCACGGAACTTGGAATCGAGCTTGCCAACCGAGGACATGAGGTCCACTTCATCTCTTATGCGCAGCCGTTTCGTCTCACTGGACGCGAGGACCGCATTCGATATCATGAGGTCTCGGTCTCGAACTATCCGCTGTTCGAGTTTCCGCCGTATGATTTGGCGCTGGCGACGCGCATGTCTGAGGTTGCAGAATATTATGACCTGGACGTACTGCATGTCCACTATGCCATCCCACATTCTGTCAGCGCTTTGCTGGCGCGACAGATGCTGGCGCGCAATGGTCGCAGGCTTCCTTTTGTAACCACTCTGCATGGAACTGACATCACACTGGTCGGCGCGGACCGGGCCTATTTGCCCATTACCAGCTATGCCATCGATGAGAGCAACGGCGTCACTTCCATCTCCGATTATCTGCGTCGCAAGACGATCGAGACCTTCGGCACTACGCGTCCGATTGAGGTGATCTCGAACTTTGTCAACTGCGATATTTATGTGCGTGACCCAGTCATTACCCAACAAATCCGCGCCGAGTACGCGGCCCCAGGAGAGGCCGTACTAGTCCACTTATCGAATTTTCGCCCGGTCAAACGAATTTCCGATGTCATCCAGATTTTTTCGCGCGTGGCGCGCGAAATGCCTGCCCGGATGCTGATGATCGGCGATGGTCCAGACCGTTCCTCTGCTGAATGGCTGGCGAAAACTTTGAATATCCATGATCGGATACTCTTCCTGGGAAAACATGATCGAGTCAATGAACTTCTCCCCATTGCCGACCTGATGCTGATGCCGAGCAAGTTGGAATCCTTTGGGCTGGCGGCACTTGAGGCCATGGCCTGCGAGGTCCCCACCATCGCCACAGATGTTGGTGGAGTGCCGGAGCTGATTGAAAACGGGGTGACGGGCATGTTGTTTCCCGTCGGCGATGTCGATGCGATGGCCGAGGCAGCCATCACGCTGCTTAAGGACCGCGACCGGCTCCATGCGATGTCGAAGGCCGGACGCCAGGAAGCGCAGAAAACCTATTGCGCGACACGCGTGATTCCAAAATATGAGGAGTTTTACGAATCGGTACTTCGAGCTTCCGACAACTGAGTTGCTGCAATTTGCGTGTGAATCACGGGGATGGTCAACACGACCCGCGTTCCGCGTCCGGGACGGCTGAGAATTTCAAACCCTACCTCCGGCCCGCATAGGACCTGCATGCGCTCTCGCACGTTGCGCATGCCCACTCCTGTTCCAGCATGCAACAGGCCGCCTCTGCGTGGCTCCGGGCTGGACTCCGACTCCGCAGTCATTCCGACACCGTCATCTTCCACGGTGACAACCAGCTTGTCCTGCTGCAAGCGGCTGCGCAGCGTGATGGTGCCTCCTCCAATGCGTGGCTCCAGTCCATGCTTGATGCTGTTTTCTATCAAAGGCTGGAGCAGCATACTGGGCACAAGGATCTCCAGCGTCTCGTCTGGAATGTCCTTGACCACCTGGAGCTTCTCGGCCCCAAAACGCGCCACTTCAATATCGAGATAATCGTCGGCAAATTGCAACTCCTCGCGCAAGGGCAAAAGGTCGTCGCGGTCCTGCAACAGCACGCGCAGAATACTGGCGAGCTTCACGATCAATTCTCTTGCCTGCTCCGGACGAAACCGGACCAGAGAAGCAATGGAGTTGAGCGTGTTGAAAAGAAAATGTGGATTGATCTGTCGTTGCAGTGCATCCAGTCGCGCTTCAAGCAGCAACCTTTCCTGCTCTTCCAACTTGCGTTCGATACGAATGGCGTTCCATATTTTGAGCGGAATGCCAACCACTATCGGCGCGCAAACGAAGATTGCCAGCAGCAAGGGCCAACTGTTGGACCGTAGGGTGAACAGGCGACGCGGATAGTGGTCGCCGATCCAGTTGCGCAACATCTGCATGCCGAAAATCAACATCAACAGAAGCACTTGCCTGTCCACGCGCGGTCGCATCAGGTTTCGCCGGATCCAGCGATAGATGCTGAGGTCCACGAACGGCGAGAAGGACCAAACATCTTCTTCCGAGACGAATGCCCGATACGTGCCGAAGATCAGCGCGACGATCAGGTTGAATGGAAGCGTTAAATATTCACGATGCAACACGGCGGGAATGGAAAGAAATGCGCCCGCAATGATCGCCGGCGTCGTGCCCAATAACAACCCAACGATAATGATTGCCTCAAAAGAAATGTCCGCGGCGTAAAAATTCGGGACCACCACGCGCACCCAGACGCCAAGCGTCAGCGGTACGCAAATGCAGGCTAGCAGGCCAAGCATCTGCCCCGCGGTCCTGCGCTCGCTCAACAGCAGATTTTGGAAAACAGTAGAACGCGCCAGCGCGCTTGAAACCGCAGCAGCCACGCCCAACTTGATCAGCAGCGTGATGAGGATGAGTTTGGAATCAATCACGATTTCACTTTACTCCGTCCATCGATAGAGTCCATAGAAATGGGCTTGGCACTGCAAAATCCATATAATCGTGACATGCCGTTTGAATCTGTACGGAAAGTTGCCGAAGCCGATTTTCCCACGCGATGGGGCCATTTTCGCATCTTCGGTTTTGTTGGAGAACGATCCGGTGTCACTCCAGAGGCAGGCTGCGAGGCCAGCCCAGCCCAGAGTGGACAGACCGAAGAAATGGTGGCGCTGGTGATGGGTGACGTTTCCAGCACACCGCCCATCGTGCGCATCCACTCGCAGTGCCTTACGGGAGACGTGTTCGGCTCCCTGCGCTGCGACTGTCGCCTGCAACTGGAACTGGCGCTACGCGCCATCGCCGATGCGGGCGCGGGCATCCTGCTCTACGAGCAGCAGGAGGGTCGTGGAATCGGCTTGATGCCCAAGCTGCAGGCATACGCCTTGCAGGACAAAGGCCTGGATACTGTCGAGGCGAATGAGCAGTTGGGCTTCAAAGCGGACTGTCGCGCCTTCGAGCTTCCCGCCGAAGTCCTGAAGCTCATGGGCATCCCACAGGTCCGCCTGATGACCAACAATCCAGAAAAAGTGGCAGCCC
>JAJYGR010000293.1:0-3535 GCA_021790655.1 Acidobacteriota bacterium
GCAATGGCGACGACATTGCGGCATGTGCCGCTTCATTCGCGCGATTCGGACCGCTGCGCATGGCCGTACCCATGACGGCGTAGCCCATGCCAGCCATCGTGGTCTTCACGTCGGCAAAGTCACGATTGATGATTCCGGGGATGGTGATGATGTCGGAAATCCCCTGCACTCCCTGGCGTAACACATCATCCGCAATGCGAAAAGACTCGAAGAATCCCGCATCTTTCGCAACGTTGAGCAGACGCTCATTGGGAATCACGATCATGGTGTCGACGCTTTCCAGCAACTCCTGGACGCCACGGTCCGCCTGTAGCAGACGACGCTTCCCTTCAAAAGCGAATGGCCGGGTAATCACGGCTACCGTCAAAGCGCCCAACTCGCTGGCCAGTGATGCGATGACGGGCGCTGCACCGGTTCCTGTACCTCCGCCGAGACCTGCTGTCACAAACACCATGTCGGCGCCTTCCAGCGCCTCGATAATTTTTTCAGAATCTTCAATTGCAGCGCGACGGCCTACGTCCGGATTGGCGCCAGCGCCAAGCCCGCTGGTCAACTTCATGCCCAACTGTATCTTCACCGGGGCCCTCGACGAACGCAGCGCCTGCGCGTCTGTGTTGGCAACGATAAACTCCACTCCCTCGACATGGGCTTCAATCATGCGGTTGACGGCATTGCCGCCTCCGCCGCCCACGCCGATTACTTTGATCTTGGCGCCGCGCGGCATCTCATCCTGATACTGGATGCGCAAGCTTTCCTCGGTGCTCATCGTTTGTACATACTCGTATTGCCTGTAGCCATTTCCGGTTTCACTCATTGTTCCCAATCCCCTCACGTTCATGTGCTTCGTCGCCGTTGACTCTATAACTCTATTGTCGCTGCTAAATGCTGCCTGCAAAAATCGCCCGCAGCTTTGCTCCCACTCCCAGGTCCTCCGTTGCACGCTGCTGTCGCACCCGATGCGTATACAGTAGGAGGCCGATCAACGTGGCATACTCCGGATCCACCAATTCTTCCGGCATACGCGACAGCGGAACCGGCGTGCCAATTCTGGCCGGTGTGCGCAGCATGTTTTCGACATGCTCGGCCATGCCCGGCAACTTGGCCCCTGCGCCGGTCAAGACGCATCCTGAACCCATGGCTTCAAGCACTCCTCCCTGCCGCAGGCTGTTGCGCAGCATCTGGAAAAGCTCGCGGGCACGCGGCTCCAATATTTCACTCAGATGCCGTTGTGGGACCGGACGATACTGCCCATTGCCCGCATCCGGCGCCTGCACATATATTTCATTGGATTGTGGAATCGCCGTAACGATGGTGTGTCCGTATTGCAGCTTGAGGCGCTCTGCCTCCGGTAGCGGCACGCGCAACACCACGGCAAGATCATTGGTGAAATGCGCTCCGCCAATCGGCAAAGAATCGGTATGCACCACGGCGCCTTCAAACAACACAGCCACTTCCGTCGAAGCAGCTCCGATGTCCAGCACGCAAACCCCCAGCTCGCGCTCATCGGCGGTGAGTACAGCCTCTGCGGAAGCGATTGCTTCAAAAATCGTATCGGAAATTTCGACACCCGCCTTGTTCGCGCAGGTAACGACGTTCTGCATGGTGCTGGCTGGGGCCATCACGATATGGAGATTCACTTCAAGCGTTCCGCCGATCATGCCCACGGGGTCCAGAATCCCATCCTGGTCATCCACGATAAAGTCCTGCGGCAGAAGATGCAGCACACGATACTCGGTAGGTAGATGCACTTCGCGAGCGCGCTCGACAGCGGCGCGAACATCATCGCGCGTGATCTCTCGCAGACGATTGCCCAGGAGTATGCCGCCACGACTGGTCACACCGCGTACACGAGAACCTCCAATACCCGCAGCAGCACTCGCAACCTCAGTGTCCGCAGCCTCCTCGACGGATTGGAACACGTCGTCGAACGATCCAGTTGCAGGCTCAAGGTCCGCAATAATACTGCGTCGCATACCGCGCGCGTCAACGACACTGTGGCCGCGATAGCGAATCGCTCCATCGACGATCTCGCCAACCAGAGCGCGTACTTTGGCGCTGCCCGCATCGAACACCGCTATGTTGCCCTGCTCCCGGTCTGTCATCTCACTCCTGTTTTACTGTTACTGGCCGCTTGACGCGCTTCCCTGGCTACAAACCGCTCACAACATGAGCGATGGGATCTCGCACGGTATGTCCACGTTCATACACAGGCTTGCGGGTCTTGCTCGAATGCTTTGTCAGTCTGCTCCTGGATCTGGCTTTTGTTTTGGTTTTGGCTGCGAGGATGTGGGAGGGAGTATTTGCATGAGGAACTGTGCCCGTAATCCCGGTTTTTGGCGCGACAGTTTGCGGCGTTGCAGCTTGCGGAGCGGGCGTGCTTGCTGTACCCATGTCGAGCACCACCTGCTTGCCGTAACGCATGTCTACCGAGCGCAACTGAGGATACTGTTGCAGCCACTCCGTAAGATGCGATCGATACTCACCATAGCGGGCGAGAAAATCTGTATCGCCAAAATGTACTGTCGGGTTGCGCGGCCCACCGGCAAAAATGGCGCGAATGTCCTCAGTATCCGACAAATCGACTTCGCTGAGGGTCGCAGTCACATGACCGCCATCGGCATCGAGCGCGTGAAGGAACTGCTGGTACATCTGCATACGCGCCGCGCGCGTAGATACAGGATCGGAAGAAGAAATTCCACTGATGACCGGAAAAGAATAGTGCTGCGCGACGGCATTCGGCAGGTCCAGCAGAATGCCATCGTCATCCACCAGCCGCACGGTATTTCCATCCCGGGCAAACGCAACCGGCGTGCGCTCCACAAGATTTATGCGCAGTCGGTTCGGCCACAGACGCATGACCGTCGCGGTCCGCACCCAATCGATGTCTTCCAGTTCTGCCTGGCGCTTTGCAAGCGGAACATGAAAAATACTGCGCCCGAGGTCCGGCGCAAAGAAGGTGAGCACCTGACTGTTGGGAACCACGCGATTTCCCGCGATCTGAATATTTTGTGTTGAGGCAAGAAGGAAGTGAGAATTGTGTTGCATCAAAGCTTCTGTTTCCCAGACGGTCCTGGCCAGAAGTCCTAGAGTTGCAACAACGGCAAGTGCCGTCGCAAGTCTCACCCAGCGATTCTTCCAGCTAAACCTTGAGCTTCCGCGGCGACGTACCGGAACACGCTGTTTCGCGCGCAGAAAAGGCCCGCTTGTCTCCGCGTCGGCCTGCGCTTCCAACATTGGCTCGGGAATGTCTACTGTCTCCAGATCGATTTCTGGACGAAAAGATTCGTCCGGCCCCTCAAGCTCCAGCAGCCCCGCTCGTTCCCCGCGTCTTGTAATCTTTCGCACGGCCATAGCTGGTCGTGAGAGTCGCCAATCTGACTATAACTCGGTTCCCAATCTGCTGGCGGAATTTTTTCTGGTTTTTCCGTGTTTATTAGGGTTTCCTGTGGGTTTCCTGCCTGTTCACGCCAACGGAACTTTCATTTCCAGCGCGCCCAGTACCATGCCACTGGCCTGATGGATATTGCCAGCGAGA
>JAJYGR010000293.1:3545-7377 GCA_021790655.1 Acidobacteriota bacterium
CAAATCCCCCGGCTGGGCCATTTCCACCAGTTCTTCTACTGCCGACTCAAACGTAGGGCCATACTGAACGTCCGATCGATGAATGGCATCGACCAGGACTTGTGCATCGATGCCGGGAATGGGAGTTTCGCTGGCAGCGTAGATATCGAGAATCCGCACAGTGTCTGCTTCGTCAAAACAGTGGCGAAACTCTGCCAGAAGATCGCGCGTTCGCGTGTAGCGATGCGGTTGAAAGAGCACCAGAATGCGTTTGAATCCGCATTGGCGGGCGGCTTGCAAAGTGGCGCGTATCTCGGTCGGATGATGGCCATAGTCGTCCACAACGGTGATGCCGCGCACCTCTCCTTTGCGCTGGAAGCGGCGTTCGACGCCATGAAATTCTGCAAGCGCGGTGGCAATCTGTTCCGGCGTAACGCCCAGTTGGACGCCAATGGCAACCGCAGCGGTAGCATTTCGCAGATTATGCAGGCCCGGGACTGGCAGCATAAATGGACCCAGCCGCGTGCCCTGGTGATGCACTACAAATTGAGACTGCCTGCCTCCCGAATGTTGCAGTACCTCCAACCGAAAAACAGCTTCCGCATCCATGCCATAGGTGAATACGCGACGGCGCGCGCGCGGGAGCAATGCAGCCAGAAGCGGATCGTCCAAACAGGCCGTAGTCGCTCCATAGAACGGCACGCGATCCATAAAATCGAGAAAGGCCCGCTCCACATCCTCCATATCGCGATAACAATCCATGTGCTCTCGATCCAGATTGGTCACGACCGCGAGAATGGGCGACAACTTCAAAAAAGAGCGATCGCTTTCGTCCGCCTCGGCGACCAGATATTCGGAGCGGCCCAGTCGCGCGCTCGATCCCATCGCCTCCACCCGACCACCTACAACTACTGTAGGGTCAAGTCCACCGGCGGTCAGCACGGCCGCAATCATGGAGGTGGTGGTGGTTTTGCCATGCATCCCCGCGATAGCGACGCCATATTTCAGGCGCATCAACTCCGCCAGCATCTCCGCTCTCTGAATGACCGGAATCGCCTGCCGATGGGCGGCCAGAACTTCTGGATTTTGTGGGCTCAAAGCGGACGTAGTCACGACTACGTCCGCCCCGGTGATGTTGGCGGCTGTGTGACCCTCAAAAATGACGGCCCCCAGACGCGCCAGACGGTCGGTAACGGCGGAACGCTTCAGGTCGGAGCCGGAGACGCGATGACCCAGGTTGAGAAGAATTTCGGCAATTCCACTCATACCGATGCCACCAATACCAATGAAATGTACGTGTTGCGAGCGGATGAACATCTTGAATGGAAACCTGATTCTTACTGTAGCAGCGACCGCTCGGTGGAAAATACGGAATGAATCGATGCGCGAACAATAGCGGAGGAAAATGCCCCATCAAAGTTGCGCATCTAAACCAAAGAATACAGAAATTAAACAGGGTAAAATGACCACAACTTTTTTCCCAATAAAACGTTTCTGTATTGTGAGAGTCTGAAAGTAGGAACTCCGCAAGGAGACCACTCCGGAACTCTCCGGGATCTCAGCTTGGGAAGCCACGGAAAGTAGTGGATACTAAGAGCTGAGTTAAAGGGAGGTACCATATGCGTACCCTTCGTTCCCATCTCGTACCGCTAGTAGCTGGCATGTTCTTTGCAGGCTCGCTGGTCGTTCCCGCAATGGCGCAGAATGATAGCGGAAACGGAGCGCAGCAGGGCGACAACAACCAACAATGGAATTGTCCAAGCTGCACCTTACCGGGTGATGGCTCCGCTGCGCAGCAACAATATCAAGATCAGCAGCAACAATATCAAGATCAGCAGCAACAATATCAACAGCAGCCTCAGAACGATCAAGGCGAACAGGACCAGCGCAATCCCGCCATGACCGTTGATTCCGCGCCACCACCGTTTCCAGTCGATGCCTATGATCAGCCTCCCTGTCCTGGCGATGGTTACGAATGGACACCTGGCTATTGGGGATGGGATGACGGCTGGGATTGGGTCCCTGGCGCGTGGGTATATCCGCCTTACGTTGGTGGTTTGTGGACACCTGGCTATTGGGGCTGGGGCGGTGGAATGTATGGCTGGTACCCCGGTTATTGGGGTCTGTCCGTCGGGTTCTACGGCGGCATCTTCTACGGCGGCGGTTACTGGGGAGAAGGATTTGAAGGTGGCTACTGGAACCGGGGAAATTATTACAACAACACCAACGTCAATAACATCACGAACATCAACAATATTCATAGCTACAATGGTCCGAGCGGACCGAACGGATTCAACCCGCACCAGTTCAATACTGCAACAAATCCGCGAGGAACTGCCGGACGTTCCGCGCAGATGACCCATGCAGTTGCAGCGGGCGGACGGACACCCATGAACGCGAGCGTTGTGAGCGCCAATCAATATGCTGCAGCTCATGGCGGCAAACTCCAGGGTGGCAACGGCAGACCTTATAGCAGCGTGGCAAGCCGCAGCACGAACATGGCCAGCCACAGCTTCAATACCGCGAGTCGGTCACTAGGCAACACAAACCGTGGAATGGCCAACGGTGGTAGCCGCTCTCTCAACCAAACCGGCAACCGATCCGTCGGTCAATCCACAATGGCATCTAACCGGATGCCTTCGAACATCGGCCGCGGGACCGGCGGACAACGCCCACTGATTACAGCGAACCGCAGCTACGGGAACGGTTCCATGTCCCGGGGATACGGGTCACGCGGATACACGTCCCAGGGAAGCAGTGGCTTCGGTGGATCTCCAACACGCTCCTATAATCTGCCTCGCAGCAACGGCTACAGCGGTCAACGGAGCTTTGGAGGTGGATCATCTTACGGTGGGTATCGCGGTGGCTCTTCTGTACCGCGCGCCTACAGCTCTTCCCGCGGCTATGGCGGTGGCCTACAGTTCTTCCCGCGGCTATGGCGGTGGCGGCTTTGGCGGATCGCGGGGTGGATTCGGCGGATCACGCGGTAGCTTTGGTGGATCGCGCGGCGGCTTCGGCGGGGGCGGCTTCCATGGCGGAGGATTCGGTGGTGGCGGATTCCACGGCGGTGGTGGCGGAGGATTCCACGGCGGTGGTGGCGGTCATCGCTAACAGATACAGCAAGACAGATCGAGACAACGGTCCGCTCTAGGCGGGCCGTTGTTGCGTTATGAGAGCTGCGATTTTTATGGCTGCGTCCGGATGTGCCAGCGTGTGGGCGTTCTTTCCCATAGCGGCCAACCCTTTGGCATCGCGCAAAAGACCGATAAGTTCTGCCAGCAGGCGTTCGTTCGTCAGTTCCGGCTCCAACACCATCGCAGCCCCCCCGGCGTTGACGAGTACTTCCGCGTTGCGCCGCTGATGGTCATCGGCGGACTGCGGAAAAGGGACCAGCAGCGAAGGCTTTGAGGCCGCTGCCAGTTCCGCAACTGTGCTGGCCCCGCTACGACACAGCACCAGGCTCGCAGCGGCGAAGCGTTGCGGCATGTCATCCAAAAACGGCTGAATGCTCCACGAACTCGCCCAGCGTTCGCGCAACGATGTCGATTGCGCGTAAGCCTGCTCGGTGCCTTCCCGATGCTTCGCGCCGCATTGATGGAGAATGGTCAGGCCAGGGACGGCCTCCAGCAAATCGGCGGCAATCTGCGGCATCACGCGATTGAGCAAGCGGGCCCCCTGGCTACCGCCAAAAACGAGCAGTTGCGGGGCGGCTTCGGCGGGTCGCGTGGGAAGAGTAAAGAATTCCGGGCGCACGGGAATGCCTGTGACTTGCGCATTGCGAAAATAGGGCAGCGTATCGGCAAAGTTGACTGCGGCCGCCTGCACCCAGCGTCCCACCATGCGATTTGCCAGG
>JAJYGR010000310.1 GCA_021790655.1 Acidobacteriota bacterium
TCGAGCGGCGTGGCCGCCGTCGCGGACGTCAGGCATGGATACCCGCTGATGGTCGCCGTGCCATTCACATCGAAAAATCCGCGCGCATTCGGCGTGGCGCTCTGCTGTAGTGTGGTTGAGAGGCTGTAGCTGTTCCCGGTGTCCACCGACGTCACCGTTCCCGCGTAGGTCCCGTCCAGCGCTGGCAGAGCTACTCCGGTGATCGTTCCCTGGTCCGGGCATGGCCCCGTCAGGCTAAACGTTCCGTTCGTCATTGTTCCCCCGCTTACCGTGGCCGCCATGGTAAAAACTGGCCCGCCGTTCGGCACGGCAGACCCCAGCGTCAGGTTCCCCTTGTCGTCCAGCGTCCCCGTCAGAGAATCGTTGAATTCGGCAAAGGGCCCTCCGCAACACCCGTCCGCGCTGCAAATCTGCGGAAAAGCCAACTGCACCCCTGCGGTGCCGGAGACCGCGCTGCCCGTCGACGTGAGGGAAACGCCCATGGGCACAACTCCGCCGCTGAACATAACGGCTCCGCTGTTGGTCAGTGTAAACTCCCAGTTTCCCGGAATGCCTGTTGTCGTGGTGATTTTGCTGCCACTGCCGCTGCCGCAACCGGCAGGTCCGCCGACTATCAGGCCAAGGAATAGCGTCAGCGCGGCGCAGCTTCCGCCAGCCAGGTATCCCCGCGAAGTCATAATTCGCGAACCTCCCAGAGCTATTACATTCGACGAAATTATAGTTCCGCAGTTGACCAGCCAGACAATATATTTCCTCCGCGTACCCCATTCGCCGCGCGAACCCGCGTTTTGAGCGGGGAGATGTGGTACGGCCTCTTTCCCTTGCTACACCCGCTTACTTAGGCAGCCCTCTTGTCCATTTTGGTCATCCATTGTTTGTTGGAGTAAGCTGAGTACGATCTGCACGGACGTTGTCTCGACGCTTGCGCTGCATCCTCCGCGACATTGCATCAACAAAACAAAACTCTACACAAAGGACCACGACGGATGGCATATAGAAAACTTTCTCAACTGGCGATTGCATGGATGACGACTGTAGTGATGAGTGGATGCTTGTTCTCCGCTGTGGCACAGACGCAAACGCCGAATACGCTGACCCAACAGGAAAAAGCCGATGGCTGGAAGTTACTCTTCAACGGGAAAAATCTGGATGGCTGGCACTCCTATCATGAGCAGGGTGTAGGGAAAGACTGGTCCGTGAAGCATGGCGCGATCGTGCTGAACAAACGGAACACCGATCCTTCCGCCGATTATCAGGACATCGTCACGAATGACGAGTTTTCGAATTTCGATTTCAAAGTGGAGTGGAAGGCGAAACCCTGCATCGACAGTGGCGTCATGTTTTGGGTGCACGAATCGCCGAAGTATCCGCAGCCCTATAGCACAGGCCCGGAGATGCAGATTGCGGACCTGGCCTGCACCGTACCCGACAGCAGGATTTTGATGGAGCGCTCAGGGGACATTTTCGATCTGATCTCGGACAAGGTCGAATACGTGAAGCCAGCCGGAGAATGGAACCAGTTTGAAATTATCGCCAACAACGGACACGTTCAGTTGTTCCAGAACGGGCATAAGGTCATTGACACTGACCTGAATGGAGAAGAGTGGAAGGGCCTGGTTGCGCATAGCAAATTTGTGAAAATGCCCGGCTTTGGGACCTTCCGCAAGGGCCATATTGCTCTGCAGGGAACGGAACCCAAGGGCAAACCGGGCGAGAGACTCATGTTCCGCAATATCGAGATCAAGCCGCTGTAAATGTGTTGCGCTGAATGCGGAAAAAGTGGGGTAGCACCGTGTCCGCGTAGACCCAGGCTCATGTAGAAAAGCCGGGTGGCCCATTCAAGCCGTCTTTTGGCTTGAGTGGGGAACTCTCAGAACGTAAGCTGGCTTCATACCTTCAGGACTGAAAAGATTTCATGAATCTGGCTACGTTTCAGTCTTTGTGTTTACGGTTACGTCGTCATGCCGGAGCACGTTCACCTGCTGATCAGCGAACCCGGCTCTCCCCCACTCAAGCCAAAAGACGGCTTGAATGGGCCACCCGCCAGAACGCGCAAGCGAGCAGCGGAGAGGCTCTGTCCAGTCGTGGAACTTCTTCTCCCCCACTCAAGCGTCGCCGCGGCGACAAGGCTTGAGTGGGCCACTCGCCTACTCTGAAAGCTATCGTTTTGGAGCGGCGGCTGGTATCCACTTATCGCCCTTAAAATCAGGATCTGGCTGGTTGAATTTCGGAAGAGGTTCACCATCAGCAAATATGCGTCCGTCGTGTTCTGACAAAGAATGTATTAAGTCCTTATCCTTACTATCTGGAAAATAAGAAATGCTGATTTGCTTCTGCTTCAAAGTTTCAGGTGGATCGCCCCAAAAAAAGATCAAAAGATTGTGCAACGTCGTGAAAGAGTTGGGTGGCTCAATTAAGACGGAATACTGAATCTGAAGCGTACCTGGTATGGGCGCGGACGGGAGAATCAACAGCAATACACTATTACCACTGGATGCCAGACGGGGGAGTATTTTGTATTGGTTTGTCGGGATCTGAGGCAGATTGTAGATCGCAGTGATATGAGAACTAAAGACGTGTTTCACAAACTCTTCAGAGTTCGAAATTACCTGCTGCTGTGCCTGAAGGTCGCTTGTAGCCTTTCCAAGCTGTTTTTGGATTGCCTCCATCTGTGGCTCCAGTTGTTTGGCCACAGCCAATTGGGCCTGAGACTGAGTAAATTCATCTTTTAATGAACTTGCCTCTTCCGAAATCTGATTTTTTGTATGAGACGTAAGAGTCTTGATCTCCCCTGTTTGGCGAGCTGCTTCATGTGTGGCATTTTTGCTCGCTACCTGTGCGCTCGTAGATGCGTTGAGAATTGTAGTGAGCGATTGAGATGACGTTTGTTTGATTTGATCGCGTGCTTTGGTGGCAGTTTTGTCCACGGAATGCTTGGCATTTTCGACTGCGGAGTACCAGTCACTGACTTTCCAAATGACACCACCGCCGACAAGTGCGAGAAGAACAGCGGCAATGCCACCTACGATCTTTACCCATCCCCACGCTCGCTCAAAAACCCTAATGGAGCTTTCTGTCTCTATTACGTTTCGGTCGCGGACAGCTGTGGCAAGTTGCTCGGATACCTTTGTAGAGATGAAATCGTTTAGGAGTAGTGATGAGCCGCATTCGCTGCAAAATGCGTGATCATGCGGACTTAAATGATCGCATTGGTAGCACCGTTTGTCCATTCCAGCACAGTATACGTTGGCAGTGTGGCCCATTCACGCCGTATTTTGGCTTGAGTGGGAAAGTTTCTAATCCCGCTACAACATACAGCTATTTCTCAGATGAGCCGCAAACAACGCGGCGCATCTGGGGCACCCGGAGTATCGCGGGCAATCCTACCTGAAAAAGTAGCTTTTTACGCGGTCGCGAAGGTCTCCGCGATGCCATCTTCCAGGGTGGTGAAGGGTCGGGTATAGCCGCCTTGTTGCTGGAGCATGGTGGTGTCGGCTTCGGTAAAGTGCTGGTAGCGTCCGGCGAGGTCGTTGGGGAAGGGAATGTATTCGATCTTTCCCTTGCCCTTTCCTTTGCCATGGACTTGCATCAAGGCTTTCGCAACATCGTTGAAGCTGCGGCTGGCCCCGGTGCCTGCATTGAAAACTCCCTGATACGTTTCTCGAACATGGCCCATGGTGGCGCGCGCTGTTTCGTCGCCGAGGCCGGCGAAGAAAAGATTCATGCGGCACAGGTCGCGCACGTAGACGAAGTCGCGGCGCTGTTCGCCGTCGCCGTAGCCGCCGGAGCCTTGAAACATACGGATGACGCCATTCTCTTTTAACTGCTGCGAGAAGTGGTGCATGACGGAAGCCATGCGGCCCTTGTGCTGCTCCCGCTGGCCGTAGACGTTGAAGTAGCGCAGACCGACGACCGTGCTTTCGATGGTCGGCAACAAGCGGCGCACGTAATTGTCGAAGACCAGTTTAGAAAATCCATAGATGTTCAGCGGACGCTCATTTTCCGGTATGGGAGTGAAGCCCTTGCTGAGGCCATAGACGGCTGCCGTCGAAGCATAGACGAAGGGAATGTGATATTGCACCGCGTAATGGAGCAGTTCCTTCGAGTAGGTAAAGTTGTTGTCCATCATGTACGTGCCGTTGTCTTCCAGCGTGTTCGAGCAGGCACCCTGATGCAGGATGGCGCGAATGCGCTTGGCCGAGAGCGCATTGGAGCCGATAGCGCGGCGAAACTCGGTTTTGTCCATATAGTCCGAGAAGATTGCGCCCTGCAGGTTGAGAAATTTCGAGCTGTTGGTGCTCAGATTATCGACACAGAAAATTTCGTTTTCGCCGATGCGGTTCAATTCGTGAATGAGATTGCTGCCGATAAATCCCGCGCCGCCGGTGACGATAATCATGCTTTCTCCCGATTGCTTGCATCGTTGGCTGTCATCTTTTTTATGATGTTGCTGGTGCTGAAGCCGGCCACGGTGGGAACGATGGCCACACGTCCGCCCCAACTGCGAATCAGCTCCGCGCCGACGACGGTCGCTTCGGTGTAGTCGCCGCCTTTGACCAGGACATCCGGACGCAGCGCCTCAATGGTTTTTAGCGGCGTGTCTTCGTCGAAGATGACGATGGCATCGGTCGAGGCCAGGGCGGCCAGGATGCGCGCCCGCTCGCTTTCACCGACGATAGGCCGCGTCGGACCTTTCAGTCGCTGCACGGACGCATCGCTGTTGATGCCGAGGACGAGATGGTCGCCCATGCGATGCGCGTCCTCCAATAAAGTGATGTGGCCGATGTGCAGCAGGTCGAAACAGCCATTGGTGAAGACGATACTCTCGCCACGATTGCGCCATTGCGCCGCGCGCGCGATGAGGCCCGCGCGATCGACAACTTTCTCCTGCGTGCTGAGTGTTAGTTCAGTAGAAAGCGTGGCCACCAAATTTGCGCGATCGATCGGCACCGTCCCGACGCGGCTGACGACAATCCCTGCGGCAACGTTGGCGAATTGAATCGCGCTTTCGATGTCGAGCTGTGCAGCAGCGGCGGCGGCCAACGTTGCGATCACGGTATCGCCCGCGCCGGAGACATCGTAAACTTCACGCGCCTGCGCGGCGGCCTGCACGTCTTCGGCTGGATTGGCCCGCAGCACGCGGATGCCACGTTCGCTCATGGTGACGGTCAGATAGTCGAGCGCGAGCGGCCCAAGCAGGGCGCGGGCCGCGTCCATCAGCGCATCGGGATCCAACGTGGAAACGCCCGTGCAAGTGGCGAGTTCCTGAAGGTTCGGACAGATTGTCGTGGCGAGCCGATATTTAGAAAAATTGCTGCCCTTGGGATCGACCAGCACGGGAATGTTTCGTTTGCGCGCCTCGGCGATGACATACTGACAGACCCGTTCCGGCAGCGCGCCTTTGGCGTAGTCGGAAAGAATGATGCTGTCGGCCTGAGTAATCTGGGAGCTAAGAAGTTGAAGCAGGGAATCGACCTCGGACGTCGAGGGTAGCTCGGGAGTTTCCACGTCGAGACGCATGAGCTGCTGTCGGCCAGCCATGACGCGGGTCTTCGAGATCGTCGGACGCTGCCAGATACACAGTGCGTCGGTTGCAACATTGGATGTGGAGAGCAGCCCGCGCAGGGTCCGCGCATCCTCATCCTCTCCCAGGAATCCCGCGAGCGATACCTGTGCGCCAAGGCCGACAAGGTTCATGGCGACGTTGGCCGCGCCGCCAGCGACGTTGGTGCGGCGCACGGAGCGCAGCACAGGCACCGGCGCTTCCGGGGAGATGCGATGGACGTCGCCCCAGACGTACTGGTCCAGCATCAAATCGCCCACCACCAAAACTCGATAGCGCTGGAAGCCAGACTCAACCAGATTGAGAACACGATGAAGGTCGCGGATCATAATGCGTTCCCTTGTATCTTAAATTGCCTTTGCGCGATGCGGCGGAACTAGTCCCTTCGCAATGCCTACGTCGCCATAGAAATATAAATTTAGACAGCTCTCGCCAACACTCTATGTACAGCAGCCAGTACCTCTCCTGGCGCGATGGACGTCAGGCATTTCTTCTTCTGTTCGATGCAAATTTCCAAATCGCAGCCCCAGCAGTCGGTGCGGTGGTAGACCACCTCATGATGTTCGCCCCAGGGAAACCATGTTCGAGGTCGATTCCGCGCAGAGAACACGACAACACAGGTTGTTCCGACGGTGGCAGCCAAATGCATGGGGCCACTGTCATGCCCGAGAAACAGCCTGGCGCGCGCCATTACGGCGGCGGATTCCCGCGGTGTGACGCTGCCGCACAGGTTGACGGAACGGCCAACCCAGGAAGAGGCCGCGAATTCGCTGACGGCGTATTCTTCGTTGGCCCCAATGAGAACCAGGCCGTGCTGGGGCAACTCCGCTGCCAGAGTATCGAGCACGCTGCGCCAATTGTCGCGGCCCCAGTCCTTGGCCTGCACCTTAGTGCCAACGCTACAGGCAATTAAGGGACGATCCTGAACGGGTACAAGCACATCGGCGGCGCGTTTGTGCTCGTCGAGAGTGAGTCTCAGGTCCCAGTTCGCGGTGTCGTTCAGATCGATTTTCCCCAGGCCACGCATGAGGCGAGCGAGTCGCGCTGCTTCCGGTTCAAACCAGCCAGTTGCGGAATCGAACCGGTTTGCGCGGGAATCGCGGGCCAATGGAAGCCCAACCATGCGGGGAATGCCGCTTAGACGGAAGTAGGCGGCGTCACGCAGGACCTCCCCGGCCTGGCGGCGGGGCGTGAGGTAAACGAGCATCTGCGGACGGAAGGAGCGAATCTGGCGTTGCAGATCGATAAGCTCGAGAATGTTGCGCGAACCGATCGGATAACGCAGAAAGCCATGCACCAGGCCCGAGCCGTCGAGTACTTCATACGCAGCCGGGGCCTTGCTGTGCACCGGTATGTTCGTCAGCAGACAGCGCTCTGCATCGGGATAGGCACGGGCAATCTGGTGAAAGCAGGGAAGTGCAACAACAGTGTCGCCGAGGCTGCCCAGCCGATAAATCAAAACGCGCTCGATGCTATTTTGCATGCCAATAGAAAATCAGATGCTATCGTGAGGGACTCGCTAGGGGAAGAGTTTTCAGCAGACTGGAATTATTATGTTCCGCTGCTTGGGTCGTATAATGCAATCATGTCGATTGTCCGCGATATCGCAGCCGTTGCCAAGGGAATGAGTGTCACTTTCGGGGAGATATTCCAGCCCACTGAGGTGGAAAATTATCCCGATGGCCCTGGTCCGATGCGCGGCGCAAAGTTTGAAGAGCGTTTTCGCGGTCGCCATGTATTGCAGCGCGATGAAAATGGCCTGGAAAAATGCGTGGCCT
>JAJYGR010000345.1 GCA_021790655.1 Acidobacteriota bacterium
GTTCCAACCAGCGGGACCAAAACAGTGAACCCAACCGCGACGACAAGGTATCACCTGACCGTGCGTGGCGATGGCGGATCGGCGGAAGCGACAGCGACAGTGACGTTGGGCCAGGCCCAGACCCAGGCCCCCGCTCCTGCGCAGGAGCAAATGACGGAAGCGGAGTTCGAGCAAAACGTAAAGCCGATCTTCTTCGACTATGACAGCTATAGCATTCGCCCTGACGCGCAGCAGGCAATCGGCCAGGACGCGGCGTTTCTGCAAACGCATCCCAACGTCAAAGTGCTGATCGCGGGGTATTGCGATGAACGCGGGTCGGAGGAATACAATCTGGCCCTCGGCCAGAACCGCGCAAATGCCGCCAAGACTGCTTTGACCCAGGTCGGCGTAGATGCCACTCGCATTCGGACCATCAGCTATGGCAAGGAAAAGCAGTTCTGCACGGAGATGAATGAGTCTTGCTGGCAACAGAACCGTCGCGACCAGTTCAGCCTGGACCAATAAGATACCAGTAGGCTGGCTTCTGCGATACGAAATTATGCGGGAATTTCAAGCGGCAGCACGGTGTGGGAAACACTTCCATGCCGTGCTGCCGTACACTTTCAGTAGCAACAGAATCCTGGCGCGATCCGCGCTTCCATCAGGTGACGTATGCGTAATTTTCTAAGAACTTCAGTAGTTTCGCTTTGTATCCTCGGGATCTCCGGCGTGCCCAGCGCTTTTGCCGCCAATAAGGACATCATCGCCCTGCAGGCCCAGGTGCAGCAGATGCAGGAAATGATGATGAGCATGCAGCAGTCCAACGACGAGCGCTATGCGACCATGCATAATCTGCTCCAGCAGACTTCGGACAGCGTCTCCAAAATTTCGTCCGAAATGGATTCCATGCAGAAGGCCGCCCAGTCCGAACAAGGTTCGCAGGGGAATTCTCTGCAACAGCTTTCCGGCCAGATGCAGTCGATGAACGACTCGCTGGATGAGCTGCGCGCGCGCCTCGACAAGCTGGACAAGACCCTCAACAACATCCAGTCCCAACAACAGTCGCTGGCTGCGTCACAGGCCATGCAAACCAGCCAGACCACGCAGCAGCCTGGGCAAACCGCACCCGGCACAGACACAACGCAAGGCGCGCTAGCCGCCCCACCCGCTGCGCCACAGGCGCCGCCGGTGGACCAACTGTATCAGTCCGCTTCGAGCGACTACAACGCCGCTAAATATAACCTGGCCAGCCAGGAATTCAACGATGTCATCAAGTTCTATCCGCAAAGCACGCAGGCCGGCAATTCGCAGTTTTACCTGGGAGAGATCGATTACCGCTCTGGCAACTACAAGGGCGCGATCGATAACTACAGTCAGGTGCTCTCGCAATATCCAGGCAACCCGAAGGCCCCCACCGCGGAGTTACGCAAAGGACAGTCCGAACTCACACTTGGACAAAAAACGGCTGGCATCCGCGATCTGCGGGCACTGATTCAGCGCTACCCGCAGACGCCGGAAGCGATGCAGGCGCGCAGCAAACTGAACGGCATGGGAGTTCGCATCTATGAAAAGCCCTCCCCCAGCCGCCACGAAACGCCGACACACAGGGTCAACAACTAAGCCGCATGAGAGGACGAATTTATCTATGACGAAATCGGAACACCCCATTCTCCACCCAGATGGCGACGAGCATAAGGGTGTCGTCGAGGACGATTCGCCGCACCCGCGAGGGGAACGGCCAGCATCGCAGGAATCGATGACTGGGCAACTGGGCCATCGCAATCGCGACGAGATGACCAACGGTAACGATTCGGATTTTCCTGAACCCGGCACCAGCCCGGAACACAGCGGCCAGCACAATTAAATCGGTTCCATGGTAGGTGTACTCAGCGGAATAGATTTCCGCGCAGTTTTTCCTTAGAGCGTGTTTCATAAATACGGTTTGTATCAGGGCATGGCTTTAGCCATGCCGCAAAAAGCTCAAGAATCGTGGGCCTTAGAGCAAGAGCACAGATACTGTGATGTGGCGAGTTGAAATGGTGTGCAGCCGTTCTTTGAAGAAACGGCTGCGTTGAGAGCGGCTTTCCACCTTATACCTTCTGTGCTCTTGCTTTAGCCCCTGAAGATTTTTGACAGGTCCGGGCCAAAAGTATTTATGAAACACGCCTTAAAAAAAGCTGTACCGGGTGATCGTTGGCCGGGTTACAGTAACCGTGGAACTGCTCTAAATCGCCTAAGTTTTGATCGACAACGGCTAACCCTCGAGGCTACAAGCACGATGGACACTGTCACTCTGTACATCTTGCTTGTCGTGTTTTTCGCGACATTACTCCGTTCGGCATTTGGCTTTGGCGAAGCGCTTGTCGCAGTTCCCTTGCTTGCGCTTCGCATCCCTCTTCCGATCGCTGCTCCGCTAGCGGTGCTCGTGTCCATCACGGTCGCTGGCGTCATCGTTGTGCAGGACCGACACATGATCCATGTGCGCAGCGCGGGGTGGCTGGTCCTCTCGACACTCCTTGGAATCCCACTTGGCCTTATGTTGCTCAAGGGCGGCAATCAAGGCGTGGTCAAGGCGACCTTGGCCATTCTCATTCTTGCTTTCTCGGTGTACTCCCTCCTCGCTCGCAATCCTCCGCGGTTAAACCATGACAGCCGCATATGGCTCTTTATCTGCGGCTTTTGTGCCGGAATACTTGGCGGAGCGTATGGGATGAACGGTCCGCCCCTGGTGATATACGGGACCATGCGCCGCTGGTCCGCTCAACAATTCCGCGCCACGCTGCAGGGATATTTTCTGCCCGCCAGCCTGATGGGTATGGGCAGCTATTGGTTGGCTGGCCTCTGGGTTCCAATCGTGACACACTACTATCTGCTGTCCCTGCCGGTGATGCTGCCAGCGATTTTCCTGGGAAGAACTGTCAATCATCGGCTGCATGGCGACGTGTTCCTTAAATATGTGTATGGTGGTTTAGCGGCTATCGCGGTCGTACTGTTCATGCAGGCGGTCCATCCGTAGTAGTTCCATATCTTAAGCGGAATCCAGCCTTCGGAGTTCAGTAGAAATTTGCAAGCTTGAATCGGAAGTTTTTTTCCTTCACAAGTTTCAGTTTTCACATTATTCTTGGTGGCGCATCCTAATTCGCCCACTTAAGGAGGAGCAATGCTTCAAAAACTCTTTGCAACCGGCAATGACCTTACTCTGACCGTCGTTCGGCTTGTTTTAGGAATTCTCTTTTTTGCACACGGCGCGCAACTGACCCTGGGATGGTTTGGTGGCTATGGCTACACGGCAAGTATGCATTACTTCACCCAGGAATTCCCAGCATGGCTGGCATTCCTCGCGATCATGACCCAGTTTCTCGGCAGTATTGGCCTGATTGTAGGACTGTTAAGCCGTATCGCGGTGATTGGCATCGCCATTGATATGCTGGTGGCCATTTTTACCGTCCACATTCACGTGGGTTTTTTCATGAACTGGTACGGAATGCAGAAGGGTGAAGGCTACGAATATCACCTGCTGGTGCTGGCGCTCTGTTTGCTGATTTTTGTTAAGGGTTCTGGCGCTGCATCGCTGGACCGCTTGATTTATAAGGAGAGCACATAAAGCATGAATAGCTACAAAACGACCGCGCGGACGCAACTCGGGCGAATACCGAGACGCGCCGTGTATGACACGGCACAGATCCACGCCGCTGACTGGAATTCCCACCCGAACCGTTGACGGTCCCTGCCTGAATGCTGAAATCATTGACAATGCGCTTGCCAGAGGCGGCTTGGGCCGAAGAACTTCCGGCCTGTTTCCCTTCTTACAATCGATCAGAGGAGTTTGGAATGAGCTTCATTATTAGTTTCAGAACGGTCTACCTTTCGCAAACATTGTTCTGAATGGATGCCTTTAGACGGTAGATTGCCGAAATTGAAAGTTGAATGTGATTCGGCGCTGGCGACGCTTGCCATGCTAGAGTCGATTTTGTGGCTACGCAACATAAGTCCTCGACAAAGTCCGCACCTAATAAAATACCTATAGGGCCAAGGCGTATTTCTAAACAGCGCATGTCGGAGCAGACGGTTCCGCATGAAATCGTCAGCGTCCGTTGGCTGGTCAAGGCGCTGCTGGCGATGCTGGTCGCTGCGGGGATTGCCCTGTATTGCACAGTCTGTTTGCTCTTCTACCAGGGGCAATGGCAATTTGCGTTTTTTCCGCCTAAGGTCGCGCAGAATACATTGATGCCCAGCGCGGCATCGATAGCGGCCAGCAGCAGACTGCCCATCACGGACATTCAGTTCGACTACACGGAAGAAGGAAGCGCTCGCCTCGATGGATGGTGGGTCCCCGCCGCCTTAGACACTACGAACGAAAAAGGCGCATCGCTGCCGCCGTCGTCGAGCGTTTCTCCGCTGGTGGTGTTGTTCTGTCCCAACGGGCGAACTACGTTGCCGGACAATGTTGCTGCCTTGCAGGCCTTTCACGCGCTCGGCGTCTCTATCTTTGCGTTCGATTATCGGGGATTTGGAGAGAGCCAGCATGTACATCCATCGCAGCAGAAGGCCTATGCCGACGGCGAGGCTGCGCTCGACTATCTGACAGCAACGCGGCACATCGATGCAAGGAAGATTGTGTTGTACGGTGCCGGGCTGGGATCAGCCATAGCTGTCCATGTCGCGCAGCAAACGCCACAGATTGCAGCGTTGATACTGGAAAGTCCGCAACCCTCCCTCGTCCAGGAGGTAAAGCGCGAACGGCATATTCACGTGCTGCCGCTCTGGCTCATCTTACAGCAGCGCTTCGACATCGCGCCGATAGTGCCCACGCTCAAGATGCCGAAGTTATTTCTCGTAACACCAAACGATGCCAATGCGACAACGCTTTACAAACAAGCAAGAGAACCAAAGCAGATTAGTCTGATACCCAAAAACATCAACGTGACTATCTATACGCAGCCCGCCTGGCTGCAAGCCATGTACAGTTTCCTGCATGGCGACTGAATATCTTTCGTAATTCGGAAAGCCTTCGATGTCTCGGTTGTATTGTGAAGCTGAAGAAGCTGCTGGTGTCGCCATTATGGGCGGCGCCAGCAGCAAAGAGAGAACCAACATACAACAAACAAACAATAGACGACATTAGTTACTCCAAAATTACATACTGGAGTCATACGTCGCTATTCGCTTTATGTAAGGACACAACTTGCATTTGAAAGTTGCGCCGATTTTTAAGGCGAGCCACATCGACACCAACGTTAAGATGGCATCGGCCTGGGATAAACTCCAGCAAACCGATGCCATTTCTTTTCATTTGAACGAGATATCGCTTCCGTTACAGTAAATGCATCTCGCTTATCGCATGCCGCGTCTGTCATTATGCCTTTGACGGTAGATCTGACGACCCGCATTTTTTTGCCGTCGGTTAATGTTCCGCCGTTGTTGTCTTGTAAGTCTGCCCCCGTTCGCGCGTCGGTCTGCCGCGACCGAGCGGTGAATGTTCTGCTGGCGATTCAAGTCCCTTGCAGCCTGGCCTGAACTGAGTTGCCCTCTCTGAAGCCCTTGAACGATTCTCCCCTGCTGGTCATAACCGCGGCCGTTGACTGTGTTCTTTGCCAGCACGGCTGGTTGACCATGGTTCGCGGAATAGAGCTGCGCGCGGCTCTGTCTCGCCATTTGTTCATGCGCCATCTGGCTCGAGGTTGCCGGAAAATGCTGCTCGCGGCTGGCCTGCATCTCCGCCGGAGTCGGCGTGGCGCGAATGCCGCCTGCGCCGCCGTTAAAGCTCGTGCGGTTGTTCACGGTCGTGTTGTCGATAACGGTCTTGTTGTATGTATTGTGAATGATCGTCGTATTTACGTTGGTCACGGAGCGATTATAGAAATAATTTCCATTACGCCAATAGCCGCCACCAAAGCCGATTCCACCATAGCCGAAGCCATAGTTGATGCCACCGTAGAAGCCAACATGCGGTCCCCAATAGCCAGGGTGCCATGCATACAGGCCGCCGCCCCAACCCCAGTAGCCAGGCGTCCAAAGCACCCCAACTCTCGGCGGATGTACCCACACGCCCGGGACCCAGTAATAGCCTGCCACTCCATACCCCCAATAGCCAGGTGTCCACATATATCCGTAGCCGGGACAAACCGGCTGCGGATATACCGGGAGCGGTGGAGGAGCGATCGTGGCCGAAATAAAGATGCCGGCAAAAGACTTCACCGGCAGAATACAGACAGCCAACGCCAAAATCAGCGTTCGCAGAACTTTCTTCTCTGAGGCGGCTTGCAGCCAGCCAAAAATGCGCATGGGCCAAATCTCCTTATATTCTCCGATTGTTTCTGGCATCCTAAATGATTGACCTGCGAACAAGTTTCACGCCGAATCGTATAAGGGCCACTCGATCCCGGCTGTCTTTGTTGTAGACGCGCAGCGCCAACATTTGTTGCGTGGAGAAAATGTAATCTCCTCCCTATCGCCAGTATTTTTACTGCAAGCTACGACCAAGCTTATGAAAAAGAATTCACGAACAGTCCATACAACGAAGCTGAAACCAGCAGATCGACAACCCATCCTGGAAGAACGCCGCAGATTGAAGATGGCCACCTCCGCGCACGCGTATGTGCGGGGCAACACCATCAAATTTTACGAGTGGCTGGAAGGTGCTGGCAGCAAATTGCCGCAAGGGCCTCCGGTATGGATTTGCGGCGACTGCCACGCGGGCAATCTTGGTCCCGTCGCCGATGTGAAAGGCAGCGTGGAAATTGAAATCCGCGACATGGACCAAACGGTCATCGGCAACCCTGTCCATGACCTGGTCCGTCTCGCGCTTTCTCTCGCAACTGCTGCCCGCGGTTCCGATCTGCCCGGCGTGACCACTGCGCAGATGATGGAACAGATGGTCGAAGGCTACCAGCAGGCGCTTGCCGCGCAGTCCGGCCACAAGCAGAACAAGGAGAACCTCGCCCAACCTGTCAAACTGATGATGAAGCAGGCGCTGCACCGCAAATGGCGTCATCTGGCCGCGGAGCGGATCGACAATGTGCGTCCCAACATTCCGCGCGGAAAACGATTCTGGCCACTCACCCGTCAGGAAAGCAGCGAGATGGAACGCCTCTTCAAATCGGAAGAAGCGCGGCGTCTCGTCACCAGTCTGCACAATCGCGGCAACCACGATGATGTCTCCGTGCTGGACGCCGCCTATTGGATGAAAGGATGCAGCTCGCTTGGGCGTTTGCGCTATGCGGTGTTGCTACAGGTGGGAGATGGCGACCATCGCGATGGCGGCCTTTGCCTGATGGACATTAAAGAAGCGGTTCAGGCCGCTGCGCCGCGCTATTCCCGCGCGCGAATGCCACGCGACAATGCCCAGCGCGTGGTGGAAG